>DUMW01000045.1 GCA_012839765.1 Bacillota bacterium | reverse complement strand
ATCTCGCCCAACAATTGGCATTATTGACCCAGCGCCACCGGGCCGCACGGCCTTTACCAATCCTGGACGGAAGGATTCTTCGGGTTCAAAGAAGCTGCCACTATGGCTTACGCAAGACGGCATACTGGCCATTACAGCATACGTACAAAAAGTTCCTGGGAGGCTCAGTTTGCAATAACGACGTACCATATTTTGGTGTACATCACCAATACACTTCACATGAGGAAGCAAGAAACCACGGAAAGAAGATGAAAAGATGCCCGGCATAGGCTGCTGACGACGGCTAGCACGAAGAGCTCTCTCTCCAAGGTCTGTCAGGGCAATATGCCGCCACATCCTCCCGGTTATTGAACATCGGGAATCAGCAATGCTCAAAAGGGATCAACGGGCACCGTCAATGGTGCCCGACTATTCGTTCCTAAACCAGGCCTCGCTAGGCCTCAGTAGTACCTGCGACCAAAGACGCCACCGGGCTGGGGAATTTTAAACTCTTCCCTGGGATACACCACCAGCTCACCGTTTTCCAACATGGACTGGTCTCCATTTTCAATACACCATTGCCGCAAGTATTCCCGCATGCGGTGCCGCACCACCTTGATGGGAGCATCTTTACTATCGGCTAGATTGTTTAGCTCATGGGGGTCTTGCAGTTGATTGTACAACTCTTCAACACCACCCAGCTGGTGATAGATGTACTTCCATTCTCCATCCACCACCATATACTGCTGTTGTGGATGATCCATGCACTGCCCGACGTAATACTCCCTGATCGAACTGTCGTGTCCTTCCAACACCGGGGTCAAATCTTCCCCGTCCACCGGCCGATGCAGCGGCGTCCCCGTCAGTGACATCAGGGTTGGTAAAATATCCTGAAGTCCAACCAGTTCCCTTGAAATTCTTCCAGCCGCAACCCGCCGGGGATAACTTACTATGAAGGGAATTCGCACAGAGCCGTTGTAAAAATTGCGTTTGAAGAAAAGGCCGAAGTCACCTAACATGTCACCATGATCAGCAGTGTAAATGATGATTGTATCCTCTCTCAAGCCCTTTGCTTCCAAGAAGTCCAAGACCCGACCGATCTGACGATCTTGGAAAGAGACTAGGCCATAATAATGGGCTTTGATTACCCGTTTTGCCTCCGGCGATACCTTGTCCCACATGTGGTTGAAGTATTCCCGGACAAAAAAGTCGAGGCCCCTGTTTTGGATCTTCGAGAAATCACCGACCGGCGGTGAAATCGAACGGGGATCGTACATACTGTCATAGGGTCGCGGCGGGTCATAGGGAGAATGGGGTTTAGGGAAGGACATCCAAAGGAAAAAGGGGGTGTCGGGTTGTCCCTCAAGATGTCTTTCCAGATGGTAGATGGTTCTGTCCGCCACCCAGGCATCCACATAGTATTCTTCCGGAATGGGGCTTGCGGCGGCGAAGATATCGTTGTTCCCCAAGCCATGACCTCTGGTATAGCCTCCCCAGCCTACCGTGTACAAGTAATCATGGTAATCTTCCAATCCTTTCAGACAACCGTAGGGATCATACTTTTGCACGATTCTTCCCGACTCAGCCAGTTCAACCGTCTCAATCCCGTAGGTAGTCCGTTTTTCCCCCGGGGGTGTATAGGGTAAGTAGTGGAGCTTGCCTAGGGCATAGGTGCGGTAACCCCGTTGGTTCAGTTCTTCCCCAAGTAGAGGAAAGCCCGCCCTAATGGCACCTTTGTTGTCCTTAAAACCCGTACATCTATGAGGATAACAACCGGTGGTAATGCTTGCCCTAGCTTGCACACAAATCGGGTCCGGTGTAAAGGCATTGGTGAAACAGACGCCGCTTTGGGCCAAGCGATCAAGATGGGGAGTTTTCACGTCCGGGTTGCCGCTGCACCCCATGGCATCGGCACGCATCTGATCACTGGTGATTAGCAGTATGTTTGGTTTGCTCAACAGATTTCACTCCTGTTCCCTCGAACTTCCGCTTCAACAGTCTCACCCTCACCAGCAGTCACGAAGATCTTTCACAAACAGGTTTACTCTCCAATACTGCTCTTCGATTTCAACTACGTTTCGACCTGCCTGTCCCCCAAAGCCCTGGTAGGGAACAAAGTACAACAAGGACTACACAGCTACAAGAAGGAAAGGCCTGTGGGTGCCCCATGGTAAAGTAGTTCCGCTACACACTATGTACCACGGAAGAGATACGGAGCGGTAATATACGCAAGACTAGATGTGATTGCAACATACAAGTGACCCGCGGGGGCTGCGGATGTCTTCTTGAACTTGCGTGCTGCCCCATACCGCCAACCCGAGGCTGCATCGGTAAGTGATGAGACTCATACCCCCTAGTGATATTTTGATGCGTTCCTCATTGTACCATCTGAGGTAGTTATCAAGCCCTTCGATGAACTGCTCTACCGACACATTGTCCCACCAGCAGTGATAGAACATCTCGTTCTTCATCCGAGCGCCTTGGCAACACCTTGTGACTCCCGTGAAAGCTGAGTGTACTAGAGTTGCCTGGCAGAGGGCAGGACAGCCCCTAGGCTTTAGTGCTTCTCTAGCCGATTAGTTCTCTGTCTTGCGGTCCCCGGTGTCCTTGGGCTTGACAGCTTGAATTAGACAGGGGCTGACATACTCTGACAAGGAGTAAGGCGACCATGAGTCAATTATCTCTCCACTGTTATCGGGAAACTGCATCTGGACATGCTGAAAACCCACGGAATGGAGCAGCTGCCGCAGTTCATCAACCAATATGGCACCAGCCACACAACCCGAGAGCATGGCAGGATCGTCTTTGAGTTCCCTTGGTAAAGGCTTTAGAGCAACTATATCGGAAATACTAAGTCGACCGCCGGCCCGCAAAACCCGATAGATCTCTTTGAATACTTGCTCTTTCTCCGGGGAAAGGTTAATCACACAGTTGGAAATAACTACATCAACAGACTCGTCACGGACCGGCAGATACTCTATCTCGCCCAAACGAAACTCGACATTATCGTACCCTTGTTGCCTTGCCGTCTCCCGGGCTCGGAAAACCATCTCTGGCGTCATATCCACTCCGATTACCTTACCGGATGGACCCACCTTCTGCCGGGCAAGAAAGCAGTCTAACCCAGCCCCGCTACCCAAATCTAGAACCGTCTCTCCCTCCTCGAGAGAAAGCAGGGCCAAGGGATTACCACATCCTAGACCTAGATTTACTCCTTGAGGAATCTTACTCAGATCATCCGCGGTGTAACCTAGTTGCCTCGCCCGTTCTGCAACTGTCAACCCTCCCTGATCCTCACTTCCATGGCAGCTGCATCCACTTGCGCAGCAGCTACTCTGTTCGCCCCTGGCGATCCGCCTGTAGGTATCGAGAACCTCTTTTTTGCCTCCCTGTTCGTGGGACATCATTATATCCTCTCCTCCCGCGTTTCTAGCTACCTTCACTCAAGTCCCTTGCTCTAATCCCTCAGCCAGCTGCCCACCTGAAAGACATTAACGCTCTCCCTCTCCTCGCAAATCACCTTTCACAGAAACCAATGACCAACAGCGTTAAAGACATACCCTATAATCACAATCCCGACTATGACGATTCCGGTGAAAACCGCTAAGAGTCTAGGTTTCACTAGTCTTCTTAAGAGAATAAGGGACGGCAGCGATAAGCTAGTAACCCCCATCATGAAAGACAAGACCGTGCCTAATCCCACGCCCTTAGCCACAAGGGCTTCAGCTATTGGTAATGTCCCGAAAATATCCGCATACATCGGCACACCTACAACGGTAGCTATCAAGACTGAAAAGGCGTTTTCTCTTCCTAGTATAGCAGTAATAACACCCTCGGGTATCCAATTGTGGATACCTGCGCCAATACCAACTCCCAGTAGGACATAAAACCAAACCCGACGGATGATGTCCACTACCCGCTCCTTGGCAAACGTGAGCCGTTCCTGGCTGGTCATCTCTGCTACCTCATCAGCAGCAACTGCAATCGCCTGGTTCCGATAAACAAAGGACTCAACATAGCTTTCCAGCTTAAGTTTACTGATAAGGGTGCCGCCGGCGACAGCCAGAAGCACACCGACCAATACATAGGCTATGGCTATCCTCCAATTAAAGACACTGGCCAACAGCAGAATTGATGCCAAGTCCACCAGAGGTGATGAGATCAAGAAAGAAAAGGAGACTCCGATCGGCAGCCCCGCATTGGTGAAACCAATAAAAATCGGTATAGAAGAGCATGAACAGAAAGGAGTCACGGTTCCCATCAGCGCTCCCACGATGTTGGCCCCCACCCCAGTGAATCTGCTTAGAATCCTCCTGGTTCGCTCTGGTGGGAAAAAACTCTGGATATAGGAAATCCCAAAAATCAGGGTTGAGAGCAACACTAGAATTTTGATTGTATCATAGACAAAAAAATGAATGCTGCCACCTAGCCTAGTGGAAGCATCGAAACCAAGCACGTTCTCAACCAACGTCTTAACTAATGCTGAAAGCCATTCCATCTTCAGAAGTTGATCGTTCAGCCAGCCAAGGATAGCCATACTAATCATCTCTCCCTGCGTCATAATCAATCATTGAGAGAACCATCGCCGAAGATATGCAAATCCCTATTCTGCAGGTATTAATAGCTGGGTGCCACCCTTCAGCAGCACCACAAGAGAAGACTCATTGCCTACCCAACAATTCCTTGAGCTTGTCTTTGTTTGGTAGGGTCCCACTGGATACCACCTTGTCATCAATAACCAAGGCAGGGGTGGTCATGACCCCATAGCCCATAATCTCAATGAGGTCTGTAACCTTTTCTACTGTTGCATCAATCCCTTCTTCTTCCACTACCTCCCGTACCAGTTGTTCGAACTTATTGCACTTCGCACAGCCAGAACCCAGCACCTTGATGTTCACTTCCCACAACTCCTTTACCTGGAATATCAAATACGCTTTTCTCAGTAAATATCGGAGCGGCTGGTGGTGTTGTTCCCAGCTATACCCCCAGCCCATATTGCCCTGGGAGACTCCTTGAGCTTTTGGGTGATGTCATCCCGGATTTCCCTAAACTTGTGCCAACTACCTTAACTGAATCATCAAAACGCCATTGGAACCTCACCGATAACGGAGTCTGTGGGCAATGGTTACCAGCAATTCTTGATTGATGAAATCAGAGGTATTGCGGGATATATCTATCCCGACCTCGTTCATCGCGTCCGCCGCTCTGGGACTTAAACCGTGGGCCTTTAGACCTGAGCTTAAGGCCTGCATCTTCCCCAAGGGCGTTGACCAGCTCCTCAGCCATCTGACTTCAGCAGGATTACCTGTACATAAGAACATGATGCCAACCAGCCGCGTTCCCATTGCCAACTAACAACTGCCTGTAGAGCCTGATTTGCACGCTATCACAACCGGGTTTTCATCCAGATGCTGTGCCTTTTCTAACTCCTTGGCCATTTCCGGAATGGATGCTAGATCAGCGCTGAGGAAGCGAGAAAGATCCGCCTGGAACCCCCTAAGGGCTCCTTCGTCGGCTTTGTAGTATACCCACTGGCCTTCTCTTCGTTCAATTACAAAGCCAGCTGTTTTAAGCTTTCGCAAATGCTGCGATATCCCGGGCTGACTGATATCGATGATCTCCCTCAACTCACAAACACAATACTCCCTGCCGATAAGCAACTTCAGTATTCTCAGCCTGGTAATATCTGCCAAGACTTTCAACCTTTCGACTAATGCCGTAATAGCAACCACCGCCTTATATAATCATATGCTTATATACTAATGCATTGGACCCGCTACGTCAATGACTATGTGATCCACGAAACAACCATTTTTCCGAGCAGTTTCTTTGCAGGAAACGCAGATTTGAGTAGGCGAGTCCAAGCCCCTGTATAGGCCACCATTTTGCATTCCAACAACTCCAAGACGCCGGAGCGTTCTGCATGCGGGAAATGCCTAGGACGGCCCCTAGGGCATCTCAACCTACAGATCTAAGAAGGCCCCTACGAAGCCTCTCTTCGGCTTTCCATGGGGACGTGACCCTTGACTTGAAGGGAACAATCTCACATTAAATGCTGGATGGACGTGACCTATTATTCCACCAGCGTCTGACTTCCTCCTCCCAACAGCCCTTGTTTCGTCGCAGGGCCCTCTGATACTGGGCCCACTCCCTACTTGTCCACGATTGCCCCTCCCAGTAGACATGGACATCGCCCGCTAGGCCGCGGTCTCCTTCGGATTCTTCGAGCTGACTCGAAAAAAGGACCCGGACGTCGTCCTTCCTTTCAAGTCTACATAGCCACCTAAGCACCTTGACCTCCCACCCCCCATCGCCAGGCGCGGGCTCTCGGCCAAACGCTTCGTAAAACTTGTCCGAGAAAACCTCCATGGCCAAGGATAGCTTCTCGTAGCCTTTCAGCCCAACCAGCATACCCGTCTTTTCCACCAGGAACCACATGAGAAAAACAAGGCGAAAAAAGCAACAAAAGCTAGAACGCCTAACACCTGGAACGTGAATAGAAACTCAAGGAACTGTTCCATGGGTTAAACCTCCCCATCAGGAATAGGCCCTGTTCAGCCACCCTAACAAGAAGACCCGGGATTCTTTTCGCGCCTTAGCCAGTGAGTAGTAGTACTCCGCGCTTGGTATCTGAGGACCTGCACCAACTTCGTCCGCATTGGTAGCCGTCAGCGTCAATGGCCCCAGGATGCCGACACCAACTACCAGACAGTACAAGAGGCCTACGCGAACACATTAGCCAGTACAGAAGCCATATAAACTTCGGTTCTACCGGCAACGATTTGAAGACGAACTATTGCCGGAACTAGGCACTAAACGCCGTAAAGGCCTGACCGTCTTACACCTTCGAAAAGCCTTGGCAAGGAACCCAAGAATTGACCGACACAACAAGAGAGCCTTACAAGCGTCCTTGAACTGGTGCGCAAACCGAGACAAATGCCACCGACTCGATTTCCGCAAATTGGAGGTGACGTCACGCCCTAGACGAGACAGGGAAAGACGTCTGGAGTTTTGACGATGTGCAGAAGGTGTATTCCTGCTTGACGTTTGAAACCTCTACGACATATTCATTGGTACTTGGAGTAAAGTTGGATTTACGCCCCGGCGAGATACTTGCTTTGCGTTGGGAACGAATGCACCACCACGATATCATCATTGATGCCGCAGTCAAGGAGCGCACACCGGAGAATTCCGTCATTGGAGTTACCAAGACGGGGCGTTCGAGGTGCCTACCCACCACACCGTTTCTGTGGCGGCCCTAGCCCGACACAAGGCAGAGAAAGAGATATTAGAGGGTACAATGTTGGGACTAATCTTGTGGTGACTGATCGAACGGGGAATGTACCAGACATTGGCTATATTCGCAAGGCCCTCCGCATTCTTGCAAGGAATGTCGGGATCCATTATATTCCTCCAACGAAGACGTTGGGCACTCAGAAGGACCTGTGCAATCGTCTCCACAACAACTGTCAATTGGACTGGTCCTGCTCAACCGATTTCGGCCAAATGACCGGCTGATTCTTCTTTCTCCCTTTCAGGACAAAAAAAGAAAACCCCTGTAGAATCGGGGTTTTATCTGGAGCCGGCGATAGGACTTGAACCTACAACCTGCTGATTACGATTCAGCTGCTCTACCATTGAGCTACGCCGGCACAGCTGGAGCGGGCGACGGGGCTCGAACCCGCGGCCCTCAGCTTGGGAAGCTGATGCTCTACCAACTGAGCTACGCCCGCTCAAAATAAATAATGGTGGGCACGGCTGGTTTCGAACCAGCGACCTCTGCAATGTGAGTGCAGCGCTCTCCCGCTGAGCTACGCGCCCGCCTTGTGTTAACATTATAGCTCCCCTAGAATCCCAAGTCAAGAGTCTATTGAGATCTGCCAGCGACAAAACGTGCGAACGGGATCGAAGATCTTGTCAAGCTTTGAAGGAAGGTTCCCGAACAGAGCCTAGTTCCGTTCGGGAACCCTTTGGGTTAGTGTTTAGAAAGCAAAGGGATCGAACCGTCTTAGGAGCAGGGAGTTGGCCACCACCGAAATGGAACTCAGAGCCATGGCGGCACCCCCAATCACCGGTGTGAACACACCGAAGATTGCCAAGGGAATCACGGCTGTGTTGTAAACCACGGCCCAAAACAGGTTTTGCTTGATCTTACGCAAGGTCTGCCGGGATAACCGCACCGCGGCCGGAATGGCTCGCAAATCCCCTCGGGTTAGGGTGATGGAGGCACTTTCGATAGCAATATCGGTGCCCGTGCCAACAGCCAACCCCACATCGGCCGAGGCCAGGGCCGGGGCGTCATTGATCCCGTCTCCCACCATGGCCACCACCCGGCCTTGATCCTTCAGTTGGTTCACCTGGACTGCCTTGTCTTCAGGCAGCACTTGGGCCACTACATGTTGAATACCTACTTGTGACGCAATGGCCCGGGCGGTCCGCTCCCGATCTCCGGTGAGCATGTACACATCGATGCCCATCCGGGCAAGTTCCCGAATGGCCTCCGGTGCCGATTCTTTGATTCTGTCCGCCACGGCCAGCACGCCAATGGCCCGGTCCCGGTTAGCCACCAACACCACCGTCTTGCCCTCATCTTCCAGACGCTGGACCAGGGAATAGTCAAATTCAACCTGTTGTTCTGTCATCAAGCGCTCATTACCCACGTACCAGAGAACATCCTGCACACTGAAGCGAATTCCCTTACCGGGAATGGCTTCGAAATCTTCAATGGAAGGGAAACTTGCCCCAATCTCCACCGCGTAATTGACAATGGCTTCAGCCAGCGGATGTTCGGACAGTTTTTCCGCGGCACCCACGTAGCCTAAGACCTCTTTTTCATCATGCGGCGGAAACACTATCACGTCGGTAACGGTGGGAGAGCCTTCGGTAATGGTACCGGTTTTGTCTAAGACCACCGTATCCACTTTACCCATCCGCTCCAGGTGCTCACCACCCCGGATCAAGATCCCCACTTCGGCACCGAGACCTGTTCCCACCATGATGGCTGTAGGTGTGGCCAATCCCATGGCACAGGGGCACGCCACCACCAAAACCGTAGTCATGTGCAGAAGCGCTTCAGTAAAACCAACAAAGGGATACCAACCAAGGAAAGTCAGCACAGCCAGGACGATGGCCCCGGGTACAAAATACCGGGACACTTGATCAGCCAAGCGCTGAATCGGAGCCTTGGAACCTTGGGCTTCCTCCACCAGACGGATAATCTGGGACAGAACCGTATCCTCACCCACCCTAGTAACCCGGAAGGTGAAACTGCCTTGTTTGTTGATGGTGGCTCCCACCACTTCGTCGCCGGGATTCTTCTCTACGGGAATACTCTCCCCAGTGAGCATCGATTCATCAACACTAGTTCTGCCCTCTACGATAACCCCATCCACAGGGATCCTTTCCCCGGGACGCACCAGCACAATGTCCCCCACCACTAATTCTTCCACCGGCACCTGTTTTTCCTCGCCGTTGTAGAGCACCGAGGCGGTTTTGACCTGCAGATCCATCAGTTTCTCAATGGCCTGGGAAGTACGCCCTTTGGCCACCGCTTCCAATACCCGCCCCAGGAGAATGATGGTGATCAATACCGCTGCCGATTCAAAATATAAAGTCTCCCAACCGGCAAAAAGGGCAGCCACACTGTAGAAGTATGCGGCGGAAGTCCCAAGGGCAATCAGTACATCCATATTAGGGCTACCAGCCTTCAAAGCGTGGTAGGAACCACGGTAAAAGGGCCAGCCGGCCACAAACTGCACCGGGGTGGCCAACAAGAACTGGATCCACGGGTCTAAGACCGCTGCCGTCATCCCGAGCATATGCATCAAGTGAATCACAATCAAGGGAAGGGATAAAAGCAGTGCACCCAAAAAGCGCAACCACTGCTTCCGGATCTCTGCCTCCCGGGCCTGTTTCCGTTGCTCATAGTCGCCAGCCCCCTGGAGGATGGTGGCAGGATAGCCAAGCCCTTCTACTTCCGCCCGGATTTCTTCCGGGGTAAGCACACCGGAAAAATACTCCACAAAACCTTTGCCGGTGGCCAGATTAACGGTGGCCTTCTTCACCCCAGACAAGCTGTTGAGGTGAGACTCCACCTTCCCGGAACAAGAGGCGCAGGACATGCCTTCAATCGCGAGCTCAACCCGTTTTGTACCCACCTGGTAACCCAGTTCCTCCACCGTCTTTACAAGTTCACCGGCGCTAATCACTGTATCATCGTAGGTGATGGTCCCTTCCTCGGTGACCAGATTGATCTGCACTTCCACAACACCAGGTTTGTGTTTCAGGTATTCTTCTATTCCCGCAACACAACCGGCACACTTCATACCACCAATGGACAGTCTGAGCACACTAAGTGCCTTAGTACTCTGAGCCATGGTATCGCCTCCTGTTTCTACCGCAACTTGAAAATCGTGTGCAGTAGCTCATCAATTACCTGTTCTTCCCCGGCTTTCAACCGTTCAAGAACGCAGGACTTCATGTGTTGTTTCAAAAGCAGCTTTGTCACGCTCTGCAAAGCGGATTGGGCGGAAGCGATCTGCACCAACACATCGTTGCAATAGACGCCTTCGTTTAGCATTCGGTTGATCCCCCGGATCTGACCTTCAATGCGATTCAAGCGGACGGTGAGATCTTTCAACAATTCTTCATCGGTCCACACCCGACATTTATCGCAAGCTGGAGTATGTCTCATATCCTCCATCGGCATCGCCTCCTTCTGTGTCTCGAATATACCATACCCCCCTACCCTATTGTCAAGGAAAAGGGAAAGCATTCCTATTCTACCCTGGACCAGCAAAGAAAGACGAAACAAGAGCGGAAAACTGAGCGGAACTATGCCGTTCCAAATCGGGAGTTGTCGTCCACTGGGCCTCCAACTCTCTGAGTTTATGGCTTGTACCAGTTGACAACCAATCCGAAACCTGATATGATTAACAACGTTTGCGGGATATTTCCCGCCTGTCGAACCTGGCGTCAGGTTTTCTTGACTACAGGGTATTGACATCAAGAAGAAAATAAGATAATATCATGCGTGGGCTCGGCCCTCGCTGAGCAAAGAGCAAACTCATTAAAGCGTGCCCCCATCGTCTAGCGGCCCAGGACACCGCCCTTTCACGGCGAAGGCACCGGTTCAAATCCGGTTGGGGGTACCATTTTTTTGTCTAGCACCTTGTCAGGTGCTGTTTTTTTGTCTGTCAGTCAAAATGGCGTTTGCTTTCTGGTATAATATACCAAGTACCAGCGGGTATATTCTCCCCTTTCCGTGACAAACTAGGACCAAGAGAGCAGTAATGTTTTACCCAAGCAGCTCGAACCGTAGGGTCGAGACGGATGAATCCCGATGTGTCATCGGCATTCTACCCGTTATGCTCGTAAGTTAGGGCATGTTGCTTTGGCTAGAACCTCTAACTGCTCTCTTTTTATGCAGGAATTGCCTATTGAAACCAGAATTACTTTCCTATACACCCGTACGGAGAGCATCCCTAGTTCCCTAGGAGCTGAAAGGAGGATAGGCAAAGTCCCCTCGACAGGGCTATGGCTTTGCCTAACACCAGATGAAAGCAATCTTACCTGTTGCCGGAATCGGTTCACGACTTCGTCCCCAGACCCACACTGTACCTAAGGCCTTGGTCCACGTGGCTGGCAAGCCCATTCTTGGGCATATTCTGGATATCCTGATTCCCGTGGGAATTACCGAAGTGGTGCTGGTTGTAGGGTATCTGGGCGAAAAGATCGTGGAGTACGTTCAGGCAAACTACGATCTCAAAGTGCATTTTGTCCACCAGGCCGAACGAAAGGGACTGGGCCATGCCATCTATCTGACCAAGGACATCTTCCCAGAAAACGAGCCTGTGCTTATTGTTCTGGGAGACACGGTCTTCGAGGCGGATCTAGCCACAGCGCTCGAGAGCGGCCAAAGTTGCATCGGCGTCAAGGCTGTGGATAATCCGGAAAAGTTCGGCATTGTGGAATTACAGGATGGGCTCATCACTAGGCTGGTGGAAAAACCGACGGATCCACCCACCAACCTGGCGGTGGTAGGGGTCTATTACATCAATGAATCAGCACCTCTCTTCGCTGTCCTGCAGGAAATCATGGATCGGGGGATTCGCTCCAAGGGCGAGTATCAACTAACCGATGCCCTCCAATTGATGGTAGAAAGAGGGTTCAAACTGTCGGTCTTTGATGTGCAAGAGTGGTACGACTGCGGTCAGCCGGAGACGCTCCTAGCCACCAACCGGTGTCTGTTGGGAAAGAACGGTCCACCACCGGAGATCCCCGGCTCCATCTTGATTCCTCCGGTCTACATTCCGGAGTCGGCGAAAATATCCAATTCCATCATTGGTCCCTTCGTCTCGGTAGCCGATGGAGCGGAAATCTCCAACTCCATCGTCCGAGACTCCATCATCAACGAAGGGGCCAAGGTAGAAAACATACTCTTGTCCAATTCCCTGATCGGCGAGCATGCAGCGGTAGAAGGCAACTTCACCCAGCTGAATATCGGCGACTCTTCCGCCATCAAGTTCACCTGTTAGCCAATCTTGAATAGGCTCTTAGCGTTAGCGGTGGTGATCCTGGCCACTTCGTCAACCTCCAAGCCTTTGATTTCCGCCACTTTTTGGGCAACGTAGGTTACAAAGGCTGGTTCATTGCGTTTTCCGCGATGGGGCTCTGGTGTCAGGTAGGGGCAATCGGTCTCCACCAAAATCCGCTCCATCGGGGCCTGGTTCACCACCTCCACAGGTTTGACCGCATTCTTGAAAGTGATGGGGCCAGCAAACCCCAGATAGAATCCTCTGTCCAGCAGTTTTTTCGCTAACTCCACGCTGCCGGAATAACAATGCATGACGCCCCCCACCACTTCCTGCCTTTGGAGGATCTCCCAGGTATCTCCATGGGCATCCCGGTTGTGGATGATCACCGGAAGACCCAATTTGCGAGCCAGTTCCAGCTGTTGCTTAAACACGAATCGTTGCTGATCCCGGGGAGAATTGTCGTAATAGTAATCTAGGCCCATCTCGCCCAAGGCCACCACCTTTGGATGCTTTGCCAGGCGCGCCAATTCTGCGAGAGCCTCTTCGGTGTAGGTCTTGGCATCGTGGGGATGAATCCCCACCGCGGCGTAGACCCCTGGATACTTCTCCGCCTGCTCCACGGCCCTCTTAGACGAAGGCAGGTCCCAACCCACATTCACTATCACCTGGACACCGGCAGCTTCAGCCTGGGCAATGACCTCCGCCTCATCTTTAAGCAAACGATCATTGTTCACATGGGCATGACTGTCCACAAACATAAACGGCGCCGGGTAGTTTACCTCAAGGTAAATACCCGGCTCCCTCCCTTTCTCAGTTACATATCAAGCAGTCCTTACCGCACAATACTTCCGGCGGGGAGGTCTTTATCCACGGTGATCAGGCCGAGATCCTTGCCATCCACAGCGGCCAACACCATTCCCTCGGAAATCTCTCCGCGCAGTTTGCTTGGCTTGAGATTGGCCACCACCACGACACGCTTGCCGACCAAGTCCTCAGGGGCATAATGCTGGGCGATCCCCGCCACAACCTGCCGCACCTCATCGCCCAGGTCCACCTTTAGAACCAAGAGTCTGTCCGCGTTGGGATGGGGCCCGGCCTGGATCACTTTCCCCACCCGCAGCTTCACCTTCTGGAAGTCCTCGATGGAAATGAACTCCTCTTCCGGCTTAGAGGCTTCGGTTTCGGCTTTACTGGCCTCTTTAGCTGCTAAGGCCGCTTCCCGTTCCTTAATATCGATCCGAGGGAAGAGGGGTTCGGCCGGGTTGGTGGCAGTCTCGGGTTTCAAACCACCCCACTGCCGGTGCTTAACGCTGAACTCTTCTTTCACCCCTAGTTGTTGCAGCATGCGTTCCGCCGTAGTGGGAATGAAGGGCCACACCAATTGTGCGATGAGCCTCAAAGCTTCGCCTAGGTTATACATGATGCGGGCCAGGCGCTCCCTATCCTCTGCCTTGGCCACATTCCATGGCGCACTTTCATCCACATACTTGTTCGTCCGGCCAATGAAGGCCCAGATCGCCTCCAAGGCCTCATTGATCTCCAGCTGTTCCAGATGCCTGTCCACCGTCTGGCAGGTCCGCTCCGCCATGGTGCGCAGATCACGATCCAGCTCCTCCTCCGGACCCGGTGTGGGAATAACCCCGTCGAAGTATTTTTTGATCATACTAAGACTACGATGGAGTAAATTCCCCAAATCGTTAGCCAAATCCGCATTGATCCTCTGGATCAAGGCCTCTACGGAGAAGTTCCCGTCGCTGCCGAAGGAGATCTCCCGCAGAAGGAAGTACCGGATGGCATCGGCCCCGAACTCATCAATGAGCTCATTGGGATCTACCACGTTGCCCTTGGATTTCGACATCTTATCACTATCCAGAAGCAGCCAACCGTGACCGAAGACCTGCCTGGGAAGTTCCAGGTCCAGGGCCATGAGGATGATGGGCCAGATGATAGTGTGGAAACGGGTGATCTCTTTACCCACCAGGTGTAAATCAGCAGGCCAGAAGGTCTTAAACAGTTCTTCATCCTGCAGATAACCACAACCGGTAAGATAGTTGGTCAGCGCATCAAACCATACGTAAATAACGTGGCCCGGTGCCATGGGGACTGGTACCCCCCAGCTAAATCCGGTCCTGGTGACACAAAGATCTTCCAGTCCGCTTTTGATAAACTGCACCATCTCGTTCTTCCGGCTTGCGGGCTGGATAAAATCGGGGTTTTCCTCGATGTATGCGAGCAGACGATCAGCATACTTGGAGATACGGAAATAATAGGCCTCTTCTCTCAGCAGCTCCACCGGTCGCCCACAGTCAGGACATTTGTGATCCTCCAATTTGCTTTCCAACCAAAAGGCTTCACAGGGGGTACAGTACCACCCTTCGTAGTAGCCTTTGTAGATGTCACCCCGGTCGTAGATCCGCTGGAAGACCTCCTGCACCACCCGCTGATGCCGCTCATCGGTAGTACGAATGAAATCGTCGTAAGAAATATTCAATCGCGTCCAAAGCTGCCTAAAGGTGGCCACGATCCCGTCCACATACTCCTTGGGGGTGACCCCGCGACTGGCAGCAATCTTCTCGATCTTCTGCCCGTGATCATCAGAGCCGGTAATAAACAGCACCTTCTTACCTAGAAAACGATGGTACCGTGCCAGGGCGTCCGCGATGACCGTCGTATAGGCGTGTCCGATATGCAATCGATCACTAGGATAATAAATGGGAGTAGTTATATAGTAAGTATCCTTGCTCATTGTACCTTGCCCCTTTCATCGGTTCTGTGCCGATCAAAAAAATCCCCTCTTGGAACAGGGAGGGGTGGAAAAGTCCCGTTGAGTATAGCAAAGCTTTCCTCACGATCAAAAAAACCAGGCATTACCCCTCTAGGGTAATGTTTGCCGCCTTTTGCACTACTATACCCCGCCTGCATTTATTTGTCAACCTCGGGCAGGATAAACCATAGACAAGCAGAAGTATTGATAGGGTGTCCAAGGTCTTCCACGAGTTTAACCCATCAACATCGCAAACTTACCTGGAGGCTGGTCCTTTTCTTACCTCTTATGTTAACCTATATAAGGGGCAGGCCGTACCGTCCGTCCTTAGCATGTGGGGGTTTTCCCCCGGTAAAGGACACCGCCGCCCCAAACCGATTGGACTAATGGATACGTCTAGGGATATACCGACGGAAAGGGGTTTGAAGTATGGAGAAAAGAAGGATTATCAAAGACGATGGACGCTATTTGATATACTACAGCTTCAAAGAGAAGTCCACCTGCAAATCCTGCAATAAGGAAGATCAGAGCAATAAGGAGGAAAAGTCCAGTGTCTGAGCTACGTTGGGATCCAATTCAGAGGGAATGGGTGATTACCGCCACCCATCGACAGGACCGCACATACAAACCCCCCCGGGATTTTTGTCCCCTTTGTCCCACGGAACCAGGGGGCTATCCCACGGAGGTACCTGAAAACTACGAGATCGTGGTCTTCCAGAACAAATTCCCCTCCCTGCAACCGAACCCTCCTGAACCTGCGGTGGAAGGAACCGCCCTCCACCCGGTGGATCTGGCCAAAGGCGTCTGCGAAGTGGTTCTGTATAGCTCTGAACATGACTCTTCGTTAACGGAAATGTCCGTGGAGCATATCACCAATCTCATTAAGGTCTGGACCGACCGTTATGAGGAGCTGGGCAGCCGCGAGGAGATCAAATATGTGTTCATCTTTGAGAATAAAGGCGACGCCATTGGTGTCACCCTGCAACATCCCCATGGGCAGATCTATGCCTTCCCCTTCATCCCACCCAAAGTGGGGCGCGAGCTGAACTCATCCAAGGAATACATGGAAGAAACAGGTAAGTGTCTGCACTGTGACGTTCTGGGAGAAGAACTGGCGGACGGACGACGGATCGTCGCCGAGAACCAAGACTTTGTGGCCTTTATCCCCTTTACGGCCCGTTACCCCTATGAGATACACATCTATGCCCGGGACCATCGCCGCTCCCTGTTGGAGTTCAACGAAGAGGAGCAAAGATCCCTGGCCCGCATCCTAAAGCTGGTGATCTCCAAGTATGACAATCTCTTTAGCTTTTCCTTGCCATACATGATGATCATGCATCAGGCACCCACCGACGGGCAAGAAAACAACCATGCCCATTTCCATATTGAGTTCTACCCGCCCAACCGCACGGAGACAAAGCTGAAATATCTGGCGGGGTGCGAATCCGGTGCAGGAACTTTCATCAACGATACGTTGCCGGAACAATCCGCAGAACGGTTGCGGAACACGCCACCCGCATCCTTCGAGGAAATAGACTAGCCTAGGGAGGTAATCGGATGCAACGTCTTATTGAAGCCTATCATCAGCGTTTTGGCCAGGCCGATGAGCTTTTCCATGCCCGGGGGCCCGGACGCGTAAACCTGATTGGAGAACACACAGACTACAACGATGGTTTCGTATTACCCATCGCCATCGACAGAGCCTTGAACATAGTGGGGGCAAGGCGTCCGGACCGGGAAGTCCACGTCTACTCCCTAGATTTCAACCGCAGCACCCGCTTCCCCCTGGATGACATCCAGCATTCTAAGCGGGAGACTTGGAGCAATTACATCCGGGGAGTACTGCTGTATTTGCAGGAACAATATAAACTGCCTGGCATGAACATGGTCATCTCCGGCAACATCCCCCGGGGAGCCGGGCTTTCCTCCTCCGCGGGGTTCGAAGTAGCGACAGCCATGTTTGCCGAAGCGGTGGCGGGGTTTTCCATGGATCCAGTGGAAATGGTGAAACTCTGCCAACGGGCGGAGAACGAATTCGTGGGTGTGGCCTGCGGTATCATGGATCAATTCATCTCCCGGTTAGGTGAGAAGGATCATGCTCTGTTCTTGGACTGCCGGTCCTTGGAGTATGAGTTGGTCCCCATGATCATGGATGACCATGCCTTTGTCGTGGTCAACTCCGGCGTTAAAAGGGGCTTAGTAGATTCAGAATACAATCGGCGCCGGGCCGAATGTGAAGAGGGCGTGGAGGTACTACGCACCGTCCTCCCCGGGATCCAAAAACTGCGGGATGTCTCTGTGGAGGATTTCGAAAAGCACCGTGATCTCCTATCTCCCACCGTGGCCAAGCGGTGTGAACATGTGGTAAAAGAGAACCAGCGGGTACTAGACACGGTGGAAGCTTTCAAGAACAATGATCTGGCGAAGGCAGGCCAGCTCATGAACGAATCCCATGCCAGCCTCAGAGACCTTTACGAAGTGAGCTGCCGGGAACTGGACATCCTCACCGAGATTGCCCTGGACACTGACGGAGTCCTGGGTTCCCGAATGACCGGTGCTGGTTTCGGGGGCTGCACCATTACTTTGGTAGCCCGAGAGCAAGTGGAAGAACTCTGTTCGAGAATCGAAAGGGAGTATCCCGCCCGGACCCAACTGGAACCGGAAATCTACATCGTCACTGCCGCCGATGGTGCCTCCAGCCGCAAACTGTAATGCCCTTCCGAGGTGGGCTTCGGCCCACCTCCCTTTGAAAAAACTTCAGCAATCCCCAGATTTTTCTTTACGACGTTCTCCCCCCTGTGGTATACTTTACTTACTAAAAAGGAAGATAATTCTTCCAAGGGAGGGATTTGCATGAAACCCACAGGTATGGTACGTCGCCTAGACAGTCTGGGTAGGATCGTTATTCCTAAGGAACTGCGGATGACCATTGGACTGGCAGAACGGGATCCCGTGGAAATCTACGTGGGAGATCAGAACACCATCGTTCTGAAAAAATATGAGACGTCCTGTGTGATCTGTAACAGTACCGATGGCTTGACCAGTTTCAAGGGGAAACTCCTGTGTGCTCGGTGTTTGGCAGAGCTCAAGGAACTGCCTGACAATAAGACAGAAACTGCCTAGTCTTTCTCCGTCCAATAAGGGGGAAGTTCCACTACTTGATTGTAGATTTCCTTTTTGGGGAGATTGGTTATCTTCGCGGTAACCGAAACAGCGGTTTTCTTGTCTACACCTGATTTCATCAGCTCCTGGATCAGGGCCAGGACGTCATGATTAGCAGTTGGCTGGGGAGTTGTTGTGCCCTGCACCAAGAGGACAATCTCCCCCTTAGGTGGCTGCTGTCTGGTGCGGTGGAGAAGTTCTTCCAGGGTACCGGTCCACATTTCCTCGTGGAGCTTTGTCAACTCGCGGACCAACACCGCGGGTCTAGGCCCAAAGACTTGGAGCAAATCTGTCAGACAGGCAACGATGCGATGAGGAGCCTCGTAGAAAATGAGGGTACCTACCTGTTCCTTCATCCTTTCCAGTTCGCGGATGCGCTTGCTTTCTTTTCGCGGTAGAAAACCATGGAAATAGAATCGATCGGTGGTTAAGCCACTCATCACCAAGGCCGCAATGGCTGCGCAGGCCCCCGGCAGAGAAGTCACCCGAATCCCCACCTCGAGCGCTTTCCGAACCACCACGAACCCAGGATCTGCTATGCCAGGGGTGCCTGCGTCGGATACCAAAGCCACATCTTGTCCTGCTTCCAAAGCCGCGATCAGCTCATCGGTCCGCTCCTGTTCATTATGCTCGTGATAACTCACCAACCGGGCGTTCTTGATCTGATAATGCTCCAGAAGCTGCCGGGTACGCCTGGTATCCTCGCAGGCAATTAGGTCCACTTCTTGCAATACCCGCAAGACCCGCAGGGTAATGTCCTCCAGATTGCCGATGGGCGTAGCGCAGATATATAAGGTTCCTTTTGATGTCCGTTTATTGTCCTTGGTTTCCATTTCCATTTCCCTTTTCTTTGGGACGCTTCTTCTTTTTTTTCCTGTACTTAGGACGCCGTTTCTTCTTGCCCTGCTTGCTTGGTTTTTGAGCCTTGGCCGTTTCTTCCTCCGCAGGGGCCGTCTCTTCCTGTTCTACTTCCACCTCGGCCTCTTCCGGCACTTCCACCTCCGACTCCATTTCCACTACTCCCTCACCAGTGTCCTCGACAATCTCCTCGGTACATTCCTGAGAGCAGGGACAGCTGCATTCCTGTTCCGCATCCTCCTCCCCTTTGGGCGTCTCCCGATATAGATCCCGTTCAAACTTGAGACAACACATCAGTCGTCCACAGATCCCGGAGATCTTCGCGGGATTCAGGGAAAGATTCTGCTCCTTGGCCATCTTGATCGAGACTGGTTCAAAATCCCCCAGGAAAGTAGTGCAGCACATGGCCCGTCCGCAGGGACCAAGGCCGCCAATCATCTTGGCCTCATCCCGCACCCCGATCTGGTGCAGCTCAATACGGGTACGGAAGATCGCCGCAAGATCCTTCACCAGCTCGCGGAAATCCACACGTCCTTCGGCAGTGAAATAGAAGATGATCTTGCTATTATCAAAGGTGTACTCTACGTCGATCAGCTTCATCGGCAGCTGGTGTTCCGCGATCTTCTTGAGGCCGATGCCGAAGGCCTCCTTTGCTTTCTGTTTGTTTTCCCGTATCTGTTGTTCGTCCTCGGAAGTAGCCTTACGGAGCACCGCCTTCAGAGGTTGACTGATTTCCTCTTCCGGTACTTCCTTCCGGCCGATAACCACGGTACCTGCTTCCATGCCCCGGGCCGTCTCCACGATCACCAGATCATTTTCCACCAGATCCAGGTCCCCTGGATCGAAATAATATATCTTACCCGCTTTCTTGAAGCGAACACCCACAACTGTTGCCATATATTCATTCTCCTATCGTGACTTACTGCGGATCAAAGCAGGGACAAAATCCTGTCCAGGTAGATCCGGTAATAGCCTGTACCCTGCCGATAGTTCAACGCCCCTTCAATGGCTTGGGTAATCTGCAACAAGTCGTCCAGCGCGTATCTCTTGGCCGCTTCCTCCAAAGGACCTTCCCAGTCAAAGTTCACCAGGTTCTCCCTGGTACCGGTCTTGATCAGAAGCAGGTCTCTGTACCAGGATAACATGATCTTTAAGGCCAACCGGCCCTGGACCCGTTCCTTCTCCCAGAGGGTGCTATCACTGTACAGACCCGCCCATCCATGTCCCTGCACATCCCGGAGATAACCCAGCATAGTGTTACGCATATCCAGAACGTCACTGGATAGCGCGTTCACCGCGGTGCCCACCCGTCCTTCGAAAAGTCGGGCCAGGATTTGGGCCTGGCTTTCGCTACTACCCAGGCTAATCAAATGTCGGGCCAACACTTCCACAGCAACGGGCTGAAAGGCTAACACCTGACAGCGGGATAGGATCGTGGGTAGAAACTGGGAAGGGCTTTCCCCGGTGAGGATGATCACGCTTTGCCCCGGGGGTTCCTCCAAAACCTTCAAAGCACTGTTGGCCGCCTGAACCGTTATCTGATCCGCCCCGATCATGATACAGACCTTGTACCCACCGGACTGGGCTTTATAGTTCAGCTGTTCTTGCATCCGGCGGATCTGATCGATTTTCAAAGCTCCCTCGGTCCCGTCCAGGACAATGAGGTCCGGATGGGCCACTCCCGCGTCATAGCGCTGGCAACTGGCACAGCCGTCGGTACCGGTTCCCTCCACACAATGCAGTGCCTTAGCAAAGGCGAAGGCGGTAGTAGTCTTACCCACCCCACTAGGTCCATGGAACAAATAGGCGTTAGCGACCCGCCCTTCGGCAATGGCCCGCTGCAGAACCTGTCGCACCATCTCATGCCCGACGATCTGATTCAGGTCTAATACCCCAGACATCCTATCCCCTTCCCTTTTGTGGGCCCGATTACTGATCATTATACCACGGCGGAACACCCTTGTCCGTCTTTCTAGGATGCATCGGACAAACCAAGGGCCCTAGCAATTACCGGCCGGACTTCCGCGAAGATCTCTTCCGGGGATTTGTTTACCACATCAACACGCACAATTCGCTGTGGTTCTCGCCGGTACAGAGCCAAAAAGCCCTGGCGCACCCGCTCTTGAAAGGCCCGATCCCTGCTCTCGATACGATCCCCAGGACGCTCCCCACCGAAGGAAAAGTCCACCGGTCGATCGAAAAGTACGGTCAACACAGGGATCAACTGCTGGGTGGTCCACTTGTTAAGCTGATCGATCAACTCCAAATCTAATCCCATTCCATATCCCTGGTAGGCCACCGAAGAATCGACAAACCGATCGCAAAGGACCACCATGCCCTGTTCCAAAGCCGGAAGGATCACTTCGGCCACATGCTGGGCCCGGTCCGCCATCATCAAAAGTAGCTCCGCCTTGGGATCTAGGGAGCAGCTACCGGACAGGATTAGCTTCCGGATCACCTCACCGGCCGATGTCCCCCCCGGCTGTCGAGTCATCAAGACCGGAATATCTTGCTTCGTCAACCAATCCTTCACCAATTCCAACTGGGTGGACTTTCCGGTGCGATCGATTCCTTCGAAGGTAATCAGTTTTCCCAAATTCATCTCAAACCCGAGCCTCCGCGTTCCTTACCGGATGGCTCCACACTCCTTCCCTCTATTTCACCACTCGGATCCTTAAGGGATCATGGTTAAAGCTCACCTCTAAAGCCAACGCCTGCTCCACATAGGCAATGATCTCCTCCGTAATCTCTTCCCCCGGGACAAGCACCGGTATACCGGGCGGATAGGGCGCTAGCACCGTCGCGGCGATCCGCCCCCGTGCACTCCTAATATCCAACTCTTCTCCAGGTGCAAAGAAGGCTTCCCGGGGAATCAACCGTTGGGGAGGCAGGGAAGGCCAGTGTAGTACGGGAACCGCGGCCCCCCTCCCCCGCAATTCCCGACTCAAACAGGCCAGTCCCCGGAGCAAAGTCTTGGCGGTCTTTTCATCATCCCCGGGGGTCAGGATAAAAAGCACGCTGTGGGGATCCGCCAACTCCGCTTCAATTCCTCGATCCCGGAGGAACCTTTTCGCCTGGATACCACTTATTCCCAACTGGTCCACGAAGATCAAAAGCTTCAGGGGATCAAAATCAACGATCCCCTTAGCCTTTAACTGCTCCGGCGTTGGGCACCAAAGCCCCGGGATCCGGGAGATCTCCTCCCGAAGCTCCTCGGCCAGTTGTAATGTCTGTCCGAAAAGACTGGGGCCTTCCTGGGCCAGTTGCCAACGGGCAGCATCCAAGGAAGCAAACAACAAGGGTGAGGGGCTGGTGGATTGGACCAGCCGGACACATGCTTCCAAGCCCTCCCAGGCCTGGACCAGATGTAACCAGGATGCACCGGTGAAGGCACCGAGGATCTTATGGGGGCTTTGGGCCACGGCAGTAGCCTCGGGCCAAGTCACCGCGGATTTTGGCAGATGCCGATGGGCAATGAAGTGGGGTCCATGGGCCTCGTCTACCAGCAACTTGACCTCACCGGCCCGGCAGAAATCCCGCAGCAATGTAAAGTCGTTCACAAAACCATGATAGGTGGGATGGACGATGAGGGCAGCTTCGAAACCCGGTGTGAGGTTCCTTAGGACTTCTAAATCTACCCCCACCACCAGGCCCCAGGATTCATCGTAAATAACCGGTAGCCATTGGGGAGTTGCACCACTCAGGATCAAGCCCCGCACCGCGGAAATGTGACAATTCCGGGAAAGAAGCACTCTCCGGCCAAACCCTGCCGCCAACAGCATCCCGATGATCCCCTGGCTTGTCCCATTAGACAAAAAAAGGGTGGAATGGACCCCATATAGCTCCGCGGCCAGTTTCTCCGCCGCCTGTAGCACCAACGGCTCGGCATGATCCAAGCTTGGACATTCCACCACATCGGACAGATCCAGCGCGGCCCAGTGTTCCTGACACTCGGCCAAGACACTAGGCAGTGCCCGCCCTTGTTTATGGCCCGGTGTATGGAAGGGAACAATCCCCCGCCTTACATAGGCTAAAAGACCAGATAGATATGGTGTCAAGTTCTGCAACCTATCAAACTCTCCAAAAGATACGAGAAAGTAATATACGGCGAAGCACCTGGACACTAAGCCAAGCTGATATAGGCTGGATTCCGCACCCAAAACTCCTTGATTTGCTCCACTATCCGTTCATACCCGGGATCCCCCGGGGAAATCTGCAGGATCAGCCGTTCACAGGCGCTACAAAGGGTGGTATTGCAGAATGTTACCCCTGTCTTGGGCTCCTCCCGACAAATCAGACAAGCATCCTTTGCTAGGCCATCCATAGGGTCACCGCCTCACTCTTCGCTTCCATACTACTATATTACACACATCTTCCCCTTTCCCTGCTCCCCGGAGCAAGCCCAATTAACCTGTTGTTCTATTCTATGCAGGAAAAGGGCGGCAGTGACTAGGGACGAGGGGATAAACTAAGAAAGGAAAGAGTCTTCGGATTGGCTGTCAACTTATATTGGACAAGGGGGTGACGCGTGAGTGCGTCACCCGACCATTGGACGGTCTGATCATAGAATAATGCGCTGTGAGTCCAACGAGACTATCTTTAGGCAGAAGCCGAGGAACCATCGCTGAAGGGCTTAATAGGCGGGATGGACATGCGCGCTACTTTTTCCTCTCCGAAGGGCTTGATCGGTGGAATGGACATCCGGGCCTGGGAACCTTCCACCATGGATGCTGCCTCCGGGGCGGAAAGCAAGATGCCTGAAAACACCGCTATAACCAACACCGCACTCAACAACAGAGCTGGCAGCCGCATTTTCAGCCGCAACGAAGCTCACCTCCGTTCCTATGTAAAGTGGCCTGGGGCGACTTGTCCCCACCGGCCCCCCCTTGCCGACACCCCTATGATAACAACCACTTTACCTATTGTCAAGACCTTCTGGACCATATTTCGTTTGACTCCCGTCCATTTATATGGTAAGTTGGATTTGCGTTCAGCTTTTATGAACATAAGGGCCAGATGAAGGTGGTGTGTCACGTGACCCAGGTAACCCTTGGTGAAAAAATACGTCGGATGCGCAAGCGCTTGAACATGACGCAGCAGGAATTGGCTGGAGATGATTTCACGAAGAGTTTTATCAGTCAGCTGGAAAAGAACGAAGCCAACCCATCCCTAAAGAGCCTGCAAATCATCGCGCAGCGGTTGAACAAACCCATAAGCTTCTTTCTCGATGACGAAACCACCACTCCAATCCGGGAACTTAATCATCGGTTAGAGAAGACCTTGGCGGTTGCCCGCAGTTGTGAAAAAAAGGAGCGGTGGAATCAGGCCATCGGTCTTTATGAAGAGGCACTGGAAGAGGTGGCCGTGGACGATTTCTATTCCCGGGGCCGCATCTATTTGAACCTCGCCCGGTGCTACATCGGGCAGGAGGATATGAACGGTGCTTTGGAACCCATTAAGAACGCCATCGAGGAATTAGAGCTTGCGGGGGATGACTTCCTCACGGTGCAGGCCCACTACCTTTACGGTGCAATTTGTCACAACTTGGGTTGGTACGACACCGCGAAGACTGCCTTTGAGCTTGCCCGTGAACTGATGAACCATGCGGACATCATCGAACCCCACTTGGAACTGAAGATCTTCATCGGACTGGGCAAAACCCACGCCCTTTTGGGCAACTATCCCGAAGCCCTGAATTATCTGCAGCAGGTCATGAAACTGAGCCGGGAAAACAACGATTACTTCGAATACGGTTCGGTACTGACCACCATGGGCTATGTCTTCCATGCCCAAGGCCGTCTGAAGGAAGCTCTGGAATACACCGTGGATGCCTTGGCTTTCCTGCAAGTGACCAAAGGACCGAAAAGGGAAATGGCCAGGCTTAACATTAACCTCGCGGTGATTCATCGGGAACAGAACCAGCTGGAAGAAGCCTACCGGCGATTGCAGACAGCGGAGGCTTTGTTGCAAGAAGAACCGGCAGCGGATCTTGAACCACTACTGTACGAAGAATACGGGTTTGTCCTGAGCAGCCAGCAAAAACACAAGGAAGCGGTAGAATATCTCGAGAAGGCTTTGGGTATGTTGGAAGATCCCGTCGCGCAGGTGCCGGTGCAGATCGCCTTAGGCAAGGTGTATCGTCAATTGAAGGACTACACCGCAGCCCAAAACCATCTAGAGACGGCTTTGGCTACCTTGAAGGCCCAGCAGCCCCATGCCCCGGCCCAAGCGGAAAACGCCAAACAGACCGCTGCAGCCACATACCAACTGGGATTGGTGTATCAGCAGCTAGGCGACACGGAAAAGGCTCAGGAGCTGCTTTCCAAAGCCGGAGATATGTTCGAAAGCATCAGTTAAAAAGAACCCCCCCATCACAAAAGATGCGGGGGTTTTTCTCTTTCTCTATTCCTCACTACCATCCACCGGCAGCGCCCGCAGTGCTTTGCGCCTGGCAAAGACCCCTATGGTCTAAGGCGATATGAAAACCGTGGACTCTTCCAGCATGTGGCTGGCCAGCGATGGGGCCTGCAATTCCTGGTCTTGTGGACCAAGTCGGCCCCCCAGGACCCGAAAGTCTTCCGCATAACCATGAGTAAGGGGACTTCCTTCCTTGCGAAGTCCCCCCTCCTCTTCGACGGTGGCTTGCCACCGAAACCGTTGGGAACAGACAGACCAAAAATCTTATCGGTTCCGTCCTTTAGCTCTTCCCCTCTTGCAAGGCCAAGTCTTTGCCCTCTGCGGCCCACAAAAGCCCTCGGCGCATGATGGTTTTCACCGGTTCGATGAGTAAAATGTCCGCATGATGTCCTAGGGAACAATAGAAGACCCGGCCTTTGCCCCAGCGTTTCGTCCACACCACCGGCACATCCACCGGCCCGTTGGCAGCGTGGGGGCCATCGACGGTAGGGAATCTAGTGGTAGCCAAGACCTCCACCACCGGGTCCACGTGAAGATAGTACTGCTCAGTTTTCACGGTAAAGTCCTCAATGCCCTCCACGATAGGGCTAGAACCCCGTTTGATGTTCACCACATACTCTACACCATCGTTTCCGGGATGGCCCACCCAATAGCCACCGGTCATGAACTGCCAGTCCACACATTCCTTGAAGGCAGCACACATACCGCCGTGACAACCTGCAATCCCCACACCACTGGCCACAGCCTTCAGAACCGGCTGGAGCTGCGCCTGGGTGATCTTGCCGTTGGTCCAGACCGGCACGATGAGATGCAAGGACAACAATTCCTCTTCGTCGAGAAAGGCATCAAGGGTTTCTTCTACCCTCACCGCAAACCCTTCTTCGGTCAGGATGTCCCTGAAGACTTCCGAAACCTCCACCGGCTGGTGTCCGTCCCAGCCGCCTCGAACGATAAGTGCCTTCTTCTCCATGACGTTCTCGCTTCCTTTCCAATGCTCCCGATTAGTCTCCTTAGACTCAACAACGATTTTCGCTGGATCTTGCCCCCGCGTCCAATACCTTCTGGCAGGCCACGCCGTCGAAAGACTTCGGTTCCGACAGGCGATGGCCTCCAGGAGGTATTTCGTCTCGAGAATGAAGGTATGTTCACAACCAACGATATGTCCAGCGGTCCATTAGGCCTCCATAAAGGGACAGGTAGCTTCGTTGGTTTGGAATTCGCCGAGAACCGGATAAATCCTTTTCGGAGTACTAAAACAGTTCGCTCATCCCTTCGAAGCTGTAATAGACACTACCCCTAAAGCCGTTGATTTCACAGTAGTTCCTTTTCCGGTATTCGGCGACGAACCGAGTAGCCTTAGAGATCCCCGGGAGCTTCGTTCGTGAAAGGATGCGGACGGTTTCTCTTGTTTCCCTAGTCTAGACTACCATCCACCGGTAGCGCCGCAGGGCGCTGGCAGGTGCTTTCCACCCGATAAAAGCCCCTTTGGTCTGATGCAATGTGAAAACCGTGCATCACTTCTAACACGTGATTGGCCAGTTCCCCGCTGGCCCGATGGGGCCTATTGTTTTTGATCCCGTGGGCCAAGTCAGCCACTCCCAGTCCACGATAGTTCTCCGCATAGCCATGGGTGAGGGGCACTTCCTTCCATTCGGAGTCCCCCTGTCTCTTCAACAATACCCGACCCCCGAAGTTGTTGGGATCAGGCACAGCAAGACTACCTTCACTACCGTAGATCTCAATCCAGGGCAGATGGGCTCCCCAGACGTCGAAGCTGGTAATGATGGTCCCAATGGCCCCGTTGGCAAATTGCATCAGTCCCGTCACATGGGTGGGAACCTCCACTTTGATCTTTTGTCCGTACTTGGGAGCGCTGGTGATCGTCCGCTCGGGGAAGGTAATCCTTGTCATGCCCGTCACTTCCCGGATGGGCCCAACGAGGGAAACCAGCGCAGTAAGGTAATAGGGGCCCATGTCAAACATGGGACCGCCACCGGGTTTGTAATAGAACTCGGGGTCAGGGTGCCACCCTTCATGGCCTGGACAGGTCATGAAGGCGGTAGCCGCCACAGGAGTGCCTATGGCCCCATCGTCAATCAATTTACGGCAGGTCTGTAGTCCCCCGCCGAGGAAGGTATCCGGGGCAGAACCCACCCGCAACCCCTTTTGAGCTGCCAGCTCCAGGGTCTTCCTTCCGTCCTCCAAGCTGATGGCCAAGGGCTTTTCCACGTAAACGTGCTTGCCCGCTTCCAAGGCCGCTAGGTTCACTTCCGCGTGGGCCTTGGGGATCGTCAGGTTAAGGACGATATCGATCTGTGGATCTGCTAGTAATTCCTCCACACTGCAGGCTTTAATCCCAAACTCAGCGGCCTTGGCCTGAGCCCGTTCGGGGATCAGATCACTACAAGCCACCAGCGTCACTCCAGGCAATCGCTGCAGGTTAGTAAAGTAGATTCCGCTGATGTTACCGCAACCAACCACACCGACCTTCATCGGTTCCATCCTCTAGCTCCTCCCCTCTTGTCAGGCCAAATCCTTGCCTTCCGCGGCCCACAAAAACCCCCGGCGCATGATGGTCTTTACCGGTTTCATGGCCACGATGTCCGCATGATGTCCCAAGGAACAATAGAAGACGCGGCCCTTGCCCCAACGCTTCGTCCACACCACCGGCATATCCACCGGCCCGTTGGTTACGTGGGGGCCATCTGCGGTGGGAAAACGAGTGGTGGCTAAGACCTCCACTGCCGGATCCACGTGGAGATAATACTGCTCACTTTTCACGGTAAAGTCCTCAATCCCTTCCACAATGGGACTAGAACCCCGTTTGATGTTTACCACATACTCGGTGCCATCGTTTCCAGGATGGGCCACCCAATTGCCTCCGGTCATGAACTGCCAATCCACACACTCCCTAAAGGCATCACACATCCCTCCGTGACAACCGGCGATTCCCACACCGCCGGCCACAGCCTTCAAAACCGGGTTAAGCTGCGCCTGGGTAATCTTGCCCATGGTCCAGACCGGAACGATAAGATGCAAGGACAACAATTCCTCTTCGTCGAGGAAGGCGTCGAGGGTATCCTCAACCCTTACCGCAAACCCTTCCTCCGTTAGAATGTCCCGGAAAAGCTCCGAAACCTGCACGGGCTCGTGCCCATCCCAGCCACCTTGAACGATAAGTGCCTTCTTCGTCATGATACTCTCGCTTCCTTTCTAAGTTTGCTGATTAGTCAACTTTGACCCAACAACGACCTTCGATGGATTTTTCCACCGCGTCCAATACCTTCTGGCAGGCCACACCGTCGAAGAAGTTCGGTTCCGGCATGCGGTCATAGACGATGGCCTCCAGGAAGTCTTTCATCTCGTGGATGAAGGTATGCTCATAGCCAATGATGTGTCCAGCGGGCCACCAGGCTTCCATATAGGGATGGATGGCTTCAGTGGTCTGAACCCGCCGAAATCCTTGTAAGCCCTCTTCATCTTCGGTGGAGTAGTAGAGCAGCTCGTTCATCCGTTCGAAATTGAAATAGACACTACCCTTACTGCCATTGATCTCAAAACAGTTGCCGTTCCGGTGTCCGGCAGCGAACCTGGTGGCCTCAAAGGTTCCCAGGGCTCCGTTCTTGAACCTGGCGAGGAAGGCCGTAGCATCGTCCACGGTAACCTCCCCCAGCTCCGCATCTTGAGAACTGGCGGCACTAAGTCCAGCCATTTCTGTGGGCAGGGGCCGTTCTTTAATGAAGGTCTCGCTCATCCCCACCACTTCGTCAAACTCCCCAACCAGCCACCGGGCCAGGTCAATGGTATGGGCACCTAGATCCCCGAGGGAACCAGAACCGGCGATCTCCTTCCGCAGCCGCCAAACCAGAGGGAAATTGGGATCGATGATATAGTCCTGTAGATAAGTACCCCGGAAATGATAAATCTTCCCCAGTTTGCCGGAATCGATCATCTGTTTGATTAGCATGATGGCGGGCACCCGGCGGTAGTTGAACCCCACCATGTGTTTCACACCCGCAGCGGTCACCGCTTCCAGCATCTCCTCTGCGTCCTCCAAGGTCAAGGCCAAGGGCTTCTCACAGAAGATATGCTTGCCGTGTCGGGCCGCGGCGATGGCAATCTCCTTGTGGGCATTGCTCGGCGCGGTGATATCGATGATCTGGATGTCGTCCCGGGTCACCAACTCCTCCCAGGAGGTGGTGAACTCCTCCCAACCGTACTGTTGGGCCGCCTTAGCCACTCCCGCTTCATCCCGACCGCAAATGACTTTCATCACAGGCTTCACCGACAGATCGAAAAACATCCCAACATCCTTCAGAGCATGACTATGTGCCTTCCCCATGAACTTGTACCCAATTAGACCCACATTCAAGGTTTGCATCATGGCTGCTCCTTTCTGTTGATGTTTATCTACTACCCACCGACTGACGAGGCACCAGCCAAGTGGGCAAAAGTCGTTGCACGGGAGAGTATTCCGGCTCCCCTAACATGTCCAGGACTATCTGTGCACCATGGATTCCCATTTCATATAGGGGCACCCGCACGCTGGTCAAAGGCGGTTCCATGGATTGGGCTAGTTCGGAGTCATCGTAGCCTACCAGACTGAAATCCTCGGGAATCTTAATCCTTCGTTCCCGCAAACCCTGATACACACCAAAGGCCATCCGGTCGTTGGCAGCAAAGATGGCGTCCGGTGACCTGGCCAGGATTTCATCCACCAACTGGTAGCCGCTAGTGCGGCTGTACCGACCGGTGAGGACAAGATTTGCATCCACCGGCAATCCGGCAGCTTCTAAACCCTCCACATAACCCGCATAACGATCTCGACTGTTGGAGTATTCCCAGGGACCGTTAACAAAGCAAATACGACGATGACCCAAGCGCACTAGATAATCCACCACGTCCCGCGCACCCTGTCGGTGGTCTCCGTCCACAAAGGAGACATTGGGGCAGGTCGATACTCCACCAATAAGAACAAAGGGAACCGCAGCATCACAAAGTTGTACCAGTTGAGGATCATCAGCGAAGGCTCCCAAGATTAGGGCCCCATCAGCCTTCTTTTCACCGAGGATGCTAAGGCAACTGAGCGCAGGACTTTCGCCGATGGGATAGAATTTGACCAGCATGTCGTATCCCCTGTCGTTGGCAGCCTGGGCGATACCACTTAGGATCTCGGCAAAATAGTGCCGGTAAAAGATATGTACTTTGTCCGATACATAGGGAACCAACACCGCCAGGGTATTGCTCCGTTGGCTCACCAACCGCCTTCCGTTGCTGTTGGGATAGTAGTTCAACTTTTGGGCCGCCTCTAAAACCAGCTTGCGGGTCTTTGAAGCCACTCCCGGTTGATTGTTGAACACCCTGGACACAGTGGCTCCAGAAACACCAGCTAGTTTTGCAACCTCATCCCGGGTAGCCATTGCTTTACCTCCACCTAGTACACGTGTACATTTTCATGTACATAAAACCGCTCAAATTGGTATCAATAGTCTACAGTTCATGCCGCCCTTGCAGGGCCTTGGCCAAGGTCACCTCATCCACATACTCCAGGTCTCCACCCACCGGCAACCCACTGGCCATCCGGGTAACCTTCAGGCCCATGGGCTTCAGGATCCGGGCTATATACATTGCGGTAGCATCCCCCTCCACATCGGGGTCCGTGGCCACGATAACCTCCGCCACGCCACTGTCCTTCAAGCGGCTCAACAGTTCACGGATGCGGATATCATTGGGGCCGATACCGTCCATGGGGGAAATGACACCATGCAACACGTGGTACAGCCCCCGAAACTCCCTAGTCTTCTCCATGGCAATGACGTCCTTGGGCTGTTCCACCACACAAATGGAGCTACGCTCCCTATTAGGATTACTACAAATCTGACAGGGATCCTGCTCCGTCAGATTAAAACATACAGAGCAATACCGCAAAAGGGTTTTTGCTTCCACAATGGCCTCGGCCAACTGCTTCACTTCCCCCGGAGACCAACTGATAATCTCAAAAGCTAGCCTTTGGGCCGTCTTCGGGCCAATCCCCGGGAGCTTAACCAGTTCATCAATTAGCCGGGCCAGGGGCCGTGCATACGCCACCATTGACGGTTCATCCCCTCAAGACTATAACAGACCGTCTAGTCCAGGAAGACTAAGACCGCCGGTCAGGGACTGCATAGCCTCTTCGGACATCTTTTGGGCGCTGCGGATGGCCTCGTTTACCGCAGCCAGAATCAGATCCTGCAGCATCTCGATATCTTCCGGATCAACAATGTCCTTGTCAATTTTGATCTCTAGGATCTCCAAGTTACCATTGGCCACTACTTTCACTACACCGCCCCCGGCGGTGGCCTCCACGGTCCTCTGACTAATCTCTTCCTGGAGCTTGATCAGTTGATTCTTCATCTTCTTTGCTTCTTTCATCATCTTGCGCATCTGACTGCTCATACTACTTCCTCCTCAAAACCTAATCCCCAGGCTCGTCAATCTTCGTCACTGTTCCCGGGAAAAACTTCAAGGCCGCCTCCAGTACCGGATCGTCAATCAGGGCTTTCTCCTCCGGATCTTTTGGGGTCTTTCCTTCCTTCATGAAACGGCATTGCACGGTGATGCGCTGGCCAGTCACCTTACTGAAAAACCGTTCCACATATTCCTTGTTCTTCTGCTGTTCCACGCTAGCCTTATGGAAACGTTTGTCCTGGGAAAAGGATAAGACCAACACCCCGTTGGCTAGATCCGTCGGAACCGCCTCCTTGAGGAAGGCCTCAATATCTACCCGCCGATCTTCCCTGCACCGACGGATGATCCGTTCCCAGTCCGTCTGCAGCCGGGCAAGCACCTGTTGCTCCGTCTTCCCCCCTTGCCTCGCCTCGGCGGCCGGGGTCGGGGTCTCTTTCCTTGCCGCAGGCTCCTGGGGGGCTACAGTCGATGGTTTTTCGGTTGCGGGTTTTTCCACTTCAACCGCAGCCACCCGGGCCTCACACAAGGAGGCCACCTGCTTCTCTAATTCCTCAATCCGCTGCAATAAATCTTCCATCGAAGGCTGGCTAGCCTCATGGGTAGCCCTAATCACTGCCCGCTCCAGGGGCAATCTGACTTCGGCAGAACGTTTAATCTCTGCTTCCGCCTCCGCAAACAGATCATAGATCGTCAACAGTCGATCCACCGTCACCGTGGGGAACCGCTCCAAGAGCTGCCCGATCTCCTGGGAAGACATCTCCATCAACTCATCGGTCTGTGCCCCCACCACTTTGGCCACGGTAAGATCCCGCAGACAACGATCCACATCGATAATGAACTGGCGGGCATCGTGTCCGCCATCTAAGACTTCTTTGACGATCCCCAAGGCTGTGGCCACATCGCCACCCAGGATCACCGCCACAAACCTAAACAAAGTGTCCTTGGATACAGTTCCCAGCACCTGGAGTACTGAGTCCAAATCCACTCGGGTCCCCGCGAAAGAAACACACTGATCGAGGATTCCAAGGGCATCCCGCATACCACCTTCGGCCCGTCGACTAATCAAACGGAGGGCCTCTTCTGCAATCTCAAAGCCCTCCTGCTGGGCGATATAGGCCAGGCGCGCATAGATCTCTTGACTGGAAAACCGACGGAAATCAAAGGTTTGGCAACGGGAAATGATGGTAGCTGGAATCCGATGGAGCTCAGTGGTGGCAAAAACAAAAAGCACATGGGCAGGAGGCTCTTCCAGGATCTTGAGCAGTGCGTTGAAGGCCTCGGTGGTCAACATGTGCACCTCGTCGATGATATATACCTTGTAGCGTCCGGCGGCCGGTGCATATCTGGTCTTTTCCCGTAGATCCCTGATCTCGTCGATCCCTCGATTGGAGGCACCGTCGATCTCGATCACATCCATTGCGTAACCCGAGTTGAGGGCTGTACAATTCTCGCACCGATTACAGGGCTGACTGGTGGGACCTTCGACACAATTTAGGCCCTTAGCCAGGAGCCTGGCCAGGGTCGTTTTCCCCGTACCCCTGGGGCCGGAAAAGAGATATGCGTGGGCGATGCGTCCTTCGTCCAGTGCGTTCTTCAGGGTCCGCACCACATGTTCCTGACCGACCACATCGTCGAATCCCTGGGGCCGCCATTTGCGATATAAGGAAAGATATGCCACGAACTGGGGACCTCCCTGTTGCTGAGCATCATTCAGGCAACAGTGTAGTACTTCGCTATCTCCACTGCATATTCCTTTGGGTAAAAAAATGACCGTGCACCCGTCATCGATTTGCTTATCCGGGCGATACCGAAGCAGTTAGCTCTTAGCAGGCACCCTTGCGGCACACGGAAGGACTTGCTTACCGCTGCTTCCTCCCGGACCTGACGGGGTTCACAAGGTTCCGTTGCGCAAGACCCACTCGTCAACACCACTTACTCCGGCCAGACCCCACATAAGACAAACCTCACGACGGGAATTCGACCCCGCTGCAGCGGATTGCGGGTACAGGGCACCGCTACCTCCCCGTCTAGCACGGTCAAACTCTTTGGTCAAACAATCTCGAAATGTTACTCTAACTCGATAGCATCCGTTGGGCACGAACTGGCTGCTTCTTCAAGACAATCCTGGTCAGCTTCTGCGGCATTGGCAGTAGCTCGAGCTACGCCAGCCTCGTCGTCCATCTCGAAAGCCTCAGGACATATGTCTACACACAGACCGCACCCGATGCACTTATCGGGGTCTACGTGAGGGTTCATCCGTTAAGCCTCCTTCTTAATGGCAGTACCATCCATAGACGAAAAAATGGCGGAGAGAGTGGGATTCGAACCCACGGAGGAGTTACCCCCTCACACGCTCTCCAGGCGTGTGCCTTCAACCACTCGGCCATCTCTCCGCAGAACACACAATAGATTGTACATCAAAAAAGGTCTTCTGGCAAGCACCTATCAAAATATGGCGGAGAGGGTGGGATTCGAACCCACGAGGCGACAAGTCGCCTAACGGTTTTCGAGACCGCCCTGTTCAACCACTCCAGCACCTCTCCACGCCTACTTGCGCCGTCTGGCAAAGAACTCTTTCATGACTTGCCCGCACTGGACATTCAGTACCCCGGGGATTACTTCGACATCATGATTGAAAAGTCCTGGCTGGAACAAATTCACTACGGAACCAGCTGCCCCAGCTTTAGGATCGTCGGCACCATAAATCACCCGTCGTATCCGGGCCTGAATTAGGGCCCCAGCGCACATGGGACAAGGCTCAATGGTAACATACAGGTCACAATTGGTCAATCGCCAACCACCCAAACGGGCCGCAGCCTTGCGCAAAGCCACTACCTCGGCGTGGGCAACAGGATCCCGATTAGTCTCTCTCAGATTGTAGCCCTCGGCAATAATCTGGTTGTCTCGGACCACCACCGCGCCAATAGGGACCTCCCCATGCCGGGCTGCTTCCCTAGCTAGTACCAAAGCCGCTTCCATGAACATTTCATGTAGTTCTTGCTCTTTACCATCGGAGAAGACCATTGCGATACTATGATACCATAATTTCAACGAAACGCAAGACCGAAAGCCCATTCGCCATTGCCGCTCGATTGACCTCACAAGACCCGACCGGTCTGTATAGTCCCCAAATATGGCCTAGGCCTTTGGCCTTCCAACCCTGATAGAAAGATCCAAATCCAAAACTGGTTACACTGGGGTTTTGTTGTATGGACCGAATAGTTGTTCTCCTCGCGCCAACATGGGTAATCTTCGAAAAGCGCTTGATAGAGCCCTTCCATCAATTTTACCATCCTTCTTGCTCCACGTCGCGCCCCGGGCTTTTCCGCTATTGGTGGTCGACGCACGAGCTTGGACAAATGATCGACAATGTCCACAGACTAATCAGTCGTTTGGCTTGAAAGTGTTACAGCAACCATATCTATGTCTTCATCTTCGATCGAAAAAGTCCTACCAACAAAGGGCCGGGATAAAGGTGTTTATAGGTACCTTACTGGGTTTCAGAATCGGAAAACACCATTGGAAAAGAGGGCCGTTCTTAGCCCCTGTCTAGCAACGTTTAAACAGAATAGCCTCCACTTAGCCCGTTTCGCCAGGTCTTACCAAGCGGTCAGTAACTAACGAATCCCTGAGTTCCCCAATTGGCGAGTTGTTGCTACATCGGTCCTCTCAGCTATGGCATGTTCCCTGTATTTTCGTTATAATACAAAAAGGATTTCACTTACTCTTCCTAGGAGGGGATAATGTGCCGGTTAACATAGACCCCGTTCTGATTGATCTGGGTCCACTCTCCATTCGTTGGTACGGTGTCTTGGTCACTGCAGCCCTGTTGATTTCAATGTTTGTTACGGAATACTATGCCAAGAAGCTCGGCCAAGATCCAGATAAGGTGGCCGATCTTTATGTGCCCATGATCTTGGCCATTATCATTGGGGCCCGTTTGGGACATGTGGTAACCAATTGGGAATACTACAGTCAAAATCCTTTGGACATCTTCCGAATCTATAAAGGCGGACTGGCCTCCCATGGAGCCTTCATCCTCACCGTCATCGTCGGGGTCTTCCTTTCCCGCCGCAAGGGACTTGACACCTGGTCCCTTGCCGATGCCATCGCTCCATGCATCGCCATTGGGCACATCTTCGTCCGGCTAGGCAACTTCATCAACGGTGAACTTTACGGCTCATCCACCAATCTCCCCTGGGGCATAGTCTTCCCGGGCACCTATACACCCCGTCATCCGCTTCAGTTGTATGAGATCATCACATCGGTGATCCTGCTGGGGCTAATCATCGGGTTGTTCCACCGGCGCCGCTTTCCGGGACAAGTGTTTCTCCTCACCCTGATTTACGTCTCGGTGGTTCGAGCCCTCTTGGACATTCTTCGCCCCGAGTTTCGGGTCACCCAGTACTTATCCTTAGGTCAGATCGCCAGTATCACCACTGCAGTGGTAGCCCTGATTTTGCTAATCTTCCAAAAAAGGAAGCATAGACTAAGATCAAATCTTGGAAAGGAAGCTGACCATGTCTGAACTTGCCACGCGATGGAGTCAAAATGACAAAGTCCTCTTCATTGGGGACAGCATCACCGACTGCGGAAGACGGAGTTGTCCCCAGGGACTAGGTTCCGGTTATGTCAGTCTAATTAACAACGTAGTCACCATCGCAGCTCCCCAGCTGAACATCGAGATCGTAAACCGGGGAATCAGCGGAAACACCAGCCGGGATCTTGTACGCCGGTGGGAAAGTGATGTCATCGCGGAAGCCCCCGACTGGCTCTACATCATGATCGGCATCAATGATGTGTGGCGTCAGTTGGAAAACCGCCATGAAGAAGCTGTTTTGGTCGACGAATTCGAAGAGAACTACCGGACCATGTTGGAGACCACCTTGGAAAAACTACCTAATTGCCGCATTCGGCCCATGGAGGCCACGGTACACGGCGAGGATCTCACCAGCGAAGGCAATGCCTTGCTGGCACCATACCTTGAGGTCATTCACAGACTGGCGGACAAGTATGGTCTGACGGTGGTACCCACAAACCAAGTCTTCCGGCAGAGCATCCAGACGCGTCCAAGCCTTAAGCTCACCACCGACGGGGTACATCCTAACGCCTATGGCCACGCGTTGCTCGCCCTTACCATCCTAGGGACAAGCGGTCTTACCGTTTAAAAAAAAGGCGGGGGCACCCCCGCCTTTATCATCTGTTACTCCTCATTTACATCCTATCGTAGAACTCCGCTACCGCCGCAAAGAAGGCATCGATATTCTCCCACTTCGACATAGGCGGGATATCGCAGCCAGAAGAGATCACAAAGTTTGGATACCGATGGCATCGCTCCAACAGGGACAGGGTAGCTTCCCGTATCGACTCGGGAGTACCATTGCGGAACTGTCCCGCCGGATCAATGTTCCCCATGGCAATGGTCTCCGGCGGAATGCGCTGCATCATTTCTTCCATATCAATGGCATTACCAAAGTGATAAGCCGCTGCGCCTGTGGCCAGGATGGTATCCACGATCCTCAGTACCGCATTGCCACAATTGTGGTAGATGACGATGAAATTCTCATCCTGCACTGCATCAACGATCCGCTTCACATAGGGGGTATGAAACTCCGCCGACATATCCGGGGAAAGGAGGCCTGCCAAAGGTTCTGCCATTACCACACCGTTTGCTCCCGCTTCTTTGTAAGCCTGGCAATATTCGATCTGGAAGTTGGTGACAATATCCAATAGACGATGAACCAGCTGAGGATCCTCCCAGCTGCGCACCATGATCTCTGTCACATCCATCAACCGCCCGGCTAAAGTATAGGGACCAATAATGCCAGCGAACACCGGTCGGTCGGTGATCAGTTCCAGAGCCTTTTTGCAGGCCTCAATGTAGAGGCCGGTGCGTCCATCGCCCACCTTGGGAATCTGAAGACTGTCCAAGTCTTCATGGGAAGTAATGGTTTTCCCCACCACCGTCGGCACTTCATCGTCGGAAACACGGATCTCGGCGCCAAAACATTCCGCCTCTACCGACAGGTCCATCATGCTCACAGAGGCAGCAGAGTCGGTATGATCCGCCACGTATTTCATCCCTTCAGCTTGGCGGTCCTTGTTGGAAATGAGCTCTGCGACAGTGATACCTAGTTTCTGAACGGCTGGAAACGAAAGAATGGGCATCGCCTTCTTCCGTGGAGAAGTCCGCATTTGTTCCAACCAGTCCATCATATTCCGTTTCATACTCGCATACGACCACCCGGTAGGATTTCTACCGGGGATGGTCTAGCCCCCCTTTCAGACAGTTGGTCAGATATATACTCCATGTAGAAGACTACAATAATCTCTCATAATTTCTTGCGTTAATCTTTTCGTCCTTATGGTATCACAGGCGGAAAACAAGGGCATGAGAGCATTTTGCGATTCCTGGTACATTCTTGTGGTCAGAGTTCAAGAACAGGTTTCCATGGCAAAGATTGCCTGTCAAAGATCGAACAAAGGGGGAGTTATCGTAAACGGTAAAGGGATTTGCCTTTGAATACTGGATGGAAAGCATTGAGGGAACAAAAAAGTGGCGCCCCCGGCAGGAATCGAACCTGCGCATCGAGGTTTAGGAAACCTCTGCCTTATCCGCTTGGCTACGGGGGCGCATGAGCTGTTTATATGTTACCATAGCCGTCAGGAGAAATCAACGTCAAAAATGGAGTGAAAACAGAAGGGCCCCTGAGCCTCCAGAAAGGATCAGAGAACCCCTCTCCTTTCTCAAAAGGAAAAGCCGGCTCTAATGTAAAACTCGAAGGGAGCGCTGGCGTCCATCCCCACCGCGACCCCCACTGCCATGGTAGACTTGTAAAGATATTGATAGACCGTCTGAAGGACCAGCTCGCCACCAATGGCCGTATGTAGCCCGCCGAAGTCCACATCCCAAGCGTTGCCCCCTTCGACAAAGACCACCCCAGTCAGCTGATCGAAAACACCCCGGCGAATATCCATCAATTTGCGTCGATACTCCCCGGTAATAAGAACAGCCTTGTTCCCTCGGAACAGGTCTGTGGGATAACCCCTCAAGTCGAAGGCAACATCGCCGATATAACCTCCACCCACAGCAAACATCTCCGCGGTGGGACTGTAGGCGGCCTCGGAAGCAAACGCCAAAGTCCGATCCTGATCCAACCTAATCTTCCGCTGGTAGTGTCCAAACAGGGTAAGGCCGGATCGCTCCGGATGCTCTTTCCAGGCCCCTTCCACCACTAGGTTGTTGGTGATGATATTTTCGTCCTTACCACCAATCCAGGTGGAGTTCAGGGTAGCATGGGCCCGCTTGAACTTAATATCCCATTCCGCAAAATCAAGATACTGAGCCTGGTACCCCAATGTGAGATCAGTCCCCCGCAACAACTGCAAGCAAAGAGGGATCCCCAATTGCACATAAAAGCCGCCCATCCTCTTCTCTGCTAACACTCCCAACTTGCTCAGTTGCAAAGTCACGATGGGCGCCCGGGGGAGTCTGCTTAGCCTTTGCTGGTACTCCAAATTCAACCCCAGGGTCGCTGGTCCACCAAGGAGAAAGTCAAGGTAGTAGGTGCGATCTCCCAAAGCGTCCATGCCCATTGTCACAAAGCCAAGGGCTATCCCCTCACTGGTGAAACTTAGGGTGGGCGAAATAAACTTGGGTGCCAGACTGTCCCAGGGGTTATAGGGCTGAATCGGCAAGTCGAGATCCTTGCTCGGCAAAGGATGTCTGCTGACCAAGGTGTCCGCCTCCAGCAAAACTCCTGCTGTCGGTTCTTCCATCACCACCGAGACCCACTGTTGGGGCATCAAGGGCGACATGTAAAGATCATATCCGGCGGCAGAATACCCTACATAGGCAATGTTGGTACCGTCGGGGGAGACAGTGGGCGCAAAGGCTCCGTATAGCAGATTAGTCACTTGCCATGTCTCGCCGGTTTTCGGGTCCAGAGCATAGAGATTAAAAACTCCAGTGCGATCGGAGGTATAAACCAGCCACCGACCATCGGGGGTCCATACGGGGTCCAAGTCCGCACTGGGGCCCGTAACCAGGGGACGAAGCAGTTTCTCTGCCACATCATACTCATAAAGATCATACCCGGACCCATAGCTCCACAGAGAGATCACCAGGCGATCCCCTTGGGGCGACCAGCTAAGTTTGGCCACTTGCACACTCTCGTCCACCGCCAGCATGGGCGTACTGGTGCCGGTAGTCAGGGAATAGCTCCAGATTTCAGTCTTGTACCCAAAGCGCCTGATGTATGTAATTTCATCGCTGCCCGGACGCCAGCTGGGACTATCAGCCCGTTCTCCAAAGGTCAAACGTTCTTCGCGGCCCGTTACCAGATCGAAGATGTACAGATCATTGAACTCCTCTGTGAAGTCATAGTAATCCAGCTTCGGATAGACCAGTTGAGTGCCATCGGGACTCCAGCTATAATCACCCGTAAGGCCGATATATCCCGGGACCAGCTGCTGGTCTTTACCTTCTTCCAGGGAAAATAATCGCAAAGCAGGAAGCAGTCTTCCATAGGCCACGTAGGCAAGCTGTCTTCCTGCCGGGTCAAACTTTGGATGCCCCACCATGTACCCATGGAAAGTAAGCTGCTGGGCTGGGGTAAGGCCCTGGGCAGTAATCCCTCTAGCCTCTTCCCGGTAATACTCCTCCAATTCCAAAAGCCACTCCTCCCAAAGCTCATCTAAGGTGTGGCCGGTCAGTTCTGGGAAGATGGGTCGCGGATCCACAAAGGCCTTGTTCACTGCTTCCCAGCTCATATCTGCGATGAACCCCTCACCAAACCGGGCGACTAAGTAACTGATAAACCTGCTGCCAAAAAGATAGGGGATCGTCCCCCGGGGCCATTCTTCTAGAGTATAGGCCCCAGCGGCCTCCTCCAGGGAGGGGATCGCACCCGCAAGAATGGCCGCCCGCATATACATGTCATAGATCGAACCCTCGGCCCTGCCCCCGGAGGTATATTTCGATTCCTGGAAAATGGCAGTACCCTCCAACATCCACAAGGGCAAGGCACTGTTAGGATGGGTAACAAGGGGCAGTTTTCCAAGGATATCTCTCACGACCAAGATCCGGTCTGTCGCCATATCCGTCTGCAAAATATGGGTGTATTCGTGGAACAGCACATAGCGTAACCATTCTTCGGTGCCTACATCTAGGTCCCCGCCGGCAGCGGGGTAAATCAAATTGATGCCAATCACATTAAACAAGAAAGAATTGGCGTAGCCATTGGCCAGATCCGTATTGTCAAACAGCACAATATGGGTCTTCTCCCGAGGACTATACCCAAACTCCGCAGTGAGGGTGGCGTGCACCTCCTCGGCGATCATGGCGGTCCTAAGTGCATATTCCTCGTAACCTTCGCCAAAGTGAATCTTAAAGTGTTCCGTTTCCACGGTGGACCACTGGGCAAAGGCCGGTTGGACCAAGCAGAGGAAGAGAACAACTGGCAATAACTTGGGAAAACAGGAAAACAGGCTGCGAAGGCCTGCAACGGTAGTTCTGGGAGGAACCGGCATTGAATTCATCGTCCTCACCCCTATGCAGCGTTGTTCGACGAATACCTGTAAAGACTTCCTTACAACAGCCCCCAAAGGGGCTTCGGGAAGTCACCCTGTCTCGGGTCCCGATTGGAATCCGCCCAGGACCAGTTGAAACCGTCCTCTTGGTCGTACATGATATACTTCCTGGGAACCAAAGCGATGGTCAAACAGGGTGATTCCTGCCAGCTAGTTCTTCAACAGGAAAACACCGATACTCCATTAGTAATTCTCTAGTCAGTCATTCTACTCCTGTCCGTCGACGAAACTCACGATTTCTTCCACACCACGCCGTGGTCTTTCCGCCCCTATTTTTTCAGGATAACCAATAGGGATAATGGCCACGGGCCTCCGTCCAGAGTCCAGCCCCAAGGTCTCCTGGACCCCTTGTTCCTGAAAGGCCCCCACCCAACAGGTACCCAGTCCGTAGGAGGTGGCCGCTAACATGATCGCATAGGTCAGATTGGCCGTATCCTGCAGACAGTACAACTCTCTACCCCGGGCTCCATACCGGGCGGCAGAACGCTCCGGTTCGGCGCAGACCACCAGTACCACCGGAGCTTCCTGGACGAACCGCTGCCCTAAAGCAGCTTGGGCCAGCGCGATCTTTTTTTGCTGGTCGGTGACCACGTAGATGTGCCAGGGTTGTAGGTTACCGGCACTGGGGGCACGCAGGGCAGATTGAATGATCTCCATCAACACTTCCCGGGGAACTTCCTTGGTAGAATACTGACGGATGCTTCGCCGTTGTTTGATGGCTTCGATGCAACTGAGGCTCATGGCTAACCCTCCCACTGCTAAGTACTCTTACTTAAGTATCTTTCCTTCTTGCGGCAATTTTCCTGCTCAAGATGCACAAAGTGGTAAATTACTTCGTAACACAAAGGATACTGGACAAAAGGGCATCCAAAAGGTAGGATTTGAGGTAGAAAACTGACAGGAGCTGGTTAGAGATGCGCGCCTTCTATGCCGTTGGCCTTTGGGACTTGCTGGATATCAGTGAGCTTCATCAAGACTTTCACTGGAGTCAGGAAGTACGTTGGGTACGTCAACCCCATGTGCATCTTACCTTGAACTTCCTGGGGGAGATCACTCCGGCCCAGGTTTCTTCAGCCTCTGCTCTGCTTCAAGAAACCGCAGCGACAGTCTCAGCCTTCCATCTGGAGTGGAGTCGAACCGGGGTTTTTCCCAATTGGCACCAGCCGCGAGTACTGTGGGTGGGGTTGAAACCCGCCAGCGAAAGGATCGTGATACAGCTGTCAAAAGCTTTAGGAAACCACCAACCAAAGCCCCACGTCACTATGGGCAGATTGCCCAAGGGAGGCTCGCCAGAATTACTGGATCAATGGAGGAATTACAAGATCACTTGGCCTAGCATCCCCGTCACCAAGCTATTGTTGGTGAAAAGCACCCTGACCCGAGAGGGACCAATCTACGAAGTGGTTGAGGAAGCGTCCTTGGGGAAATAACCTCCCAGACGGTCATTTATCCAGTCTTGCCAGGAGCCAGGGAAGAACTAGACCGTAGACCATGGATGTCACCCCATCGGCGACGGTGGTAACGGGCGAAATGATCAGTAACGGAGAAAACTGAAACAGACTTACCACAACGTAGGAGGAAAACCAAATCACCAGGCTGAAGAGTACCCCTTTGAAATACAGGGCCCGGGAACTAGTAAGAAGAACGAAATAGGCAAAAAGGATCCCCATGACCCCCGCAAAGAGTAGGTGCCCCGCATGGCCGATGATCCGCGACAAAAGACTGCCTGCTTCATACCCGTTAATCAAAATGGCAGCCCAGTCCCGATAGAGAACTTCGGTAAAACCAAGATACGTGAGTATTAGGTCGGGGATCGTCATCGCCACACCCGCCCCCAACCCCGAGATAAAGCCTCTGAGCACACGGTCCTCAACAACCATCAGGTTCCCACACCCTTCACAAATTGCTCTGCCTCTGTAGTATCTACCAGCCGGCAACTGTTCTATGCCTGATAGAGCCCGTGCATAAGGAAGATTTCGCAAACACATCGGTCCTCTTTTTAGCTAGTCAAGGTCATCGTCGCAGGGAAAAATGAAGTTAACCATTGACAAAGGACAGACCATAGGTTATATTGATAATGATTACTATTACTGGTGATGGAGGTGCGGTGATGGCCAAGATTCACGAGGTATACAAGTGTGAGATCTGTGGAAACATTATTGAGGTAGTATTTGCAAGCCAGGGACAGTTGGTCTGCTGCGGTCAACCGATGACTTTACAGGTGGAGAACACGGTAGACGCCTCACAGGAGAAGCACGTACCGGTAATCACTAAGATCGATGGTGGAGTTCGGGTCACTGTCGGAAGCGTTGAGCATCCTATGATCCCTGAGCATTACATCGAATGGATTCAAATCATCACCGAAGACGGGAAGTCCTACCGGAAGTTCCTTAAACCCGGTGAGCCGCCGGTGGCGGAATTCTGTGTCGATGCCGAAGTGGTCACTGCCCGGGAATACTGCAACCTGCATGGTCTTTGGAGAGCAGATGGTCCCTAGGTGGTAGAGGAGGTTCGGAGGAATTGCGGGATGATTCCCAGCCACGATTAACCAAACAACGGCGAATCATCCTCGAAGAGTTGCGGAAAGTACAGACTCACCCTAGTGCCGATGAGGTCTATGAGATGGTGCGCAAAAGACTGCCGAAGATCAGTCTGGCCACTGTCTATCGCAATCTGAACTTATTGTCGAGCTGTGGGCTCATTCGGACCTTGACGTCGGCCAGTTCCCAAATGCGGTTTGACGGCAATCCGGAAAACCACTACCATCTACGGTGCGTCAAGTGCGACCGAATCGTGGATTTGCCCATAGAAGTGTTTGCCGGGCTTGATGAGTGCGTGCAAAACACTACAGGTCATGTAGTGTTTGAACACAACCTTGAGTTTCAAGGTATTTGTAGAAGTTGCCATGAACATCATCACAACGAAGGGAGATCAGATCATGTCGTTGAAAGGCACAAAAACTGAAAGGAACATCTTGACTGCTTTCGCTGGTGAGTCCCAGGCACGAAACCGCTATACCTACTTTGCCAGCCAGGCGAAGAAGGATGGATATGTACAGATTGCCGCGATTTTCGAGGAGACTGCTGATCAGGAGAAAGAACACGCCAAGCGGTTGTTCAAGCTGTTGGAAGGTGGCGAAGTAGAAATCACCGCCAGCTTCCCCGCAGGCGTCATCGGGTCCACGGCGGACAACCTCTTGTCCGCGGCCCAGGGTGAACAGTACGAGTGGGAGGACATGTATCCCACCTTTGCCAAGGAAGCTCGGGAAGAGGGCTTTGAGGAAGTAGCCGCGGTCTTTGAAGCTATTGCCGTATCCGAGAAGTTCCACGAGAAACGTTTCCGTGCCTTGCTGAACAATGTGGAAACCGGCAAGGTGTTCGCCCGGGAAAACCGGGTGGTCTGGCGCTGTCGCAATTGTGGATATCTCCACGAAGGCAACACTGCTCCAGAGATTTGCCCTGCCTGTGCTCATCCCCAAGCACATTTCGAGTTGCTCTGCGAAAACTGGTAAGTCTAAAGGCCCCGAATCCGGGGCCTTTTTTCCCTTCGTTAAACCCTCATTCTGGGTTAACACAAGCTCCACATCGCTAGGAAAGATGAATGTTACCTTTGTTCCCACCATCCTATACGGGGATACTGGTACCACCTTCGCTGGCCTTTTCCGCCATCGGCCCGGCAAATCTCACCCGGTTTGTCCAGACGAAAGGTGCCATTGCTTGGGGCTAGATTCCCCCTGAATATTGATGACGCCAATTGGCCCAGAGCAAAAAGCCAATGTCGATCGTAAACCAGACGGTGTCCGGACCAAATCTCGCAAACGGACACCGTACCCAGCAACAGGAACATCACCAGGGAGACTTTCGGAGAGGTCCTCCGTCCTTAAGAGTTTAGCTGGTTCAATAGCCAACGGAGGCTAAACTCGTATCCTCCTTTGGGATCGGAACCTTCATATTCCACGCACCATACACCGTCATAGCCCACATCCTTCAGGCACTTCATCGCGAAGACCAAATCGATCTCGCCCTCGCCCAAAGCGGTGCCCCGATACTCTCCTCGGGTACCAAAGCCGTCCTTCAGGTGGGTATGGAGGACGTAGGGAGCGATCCGTTGGTATACGCTATGGAGTTCTGACAAGTCATACCCGAACCAGCGGTAGTTCATGGTATCCAGGTTAGCTCCGATATTGGGGGACTTCACCGCCTCAAAGACTTGCAGTTGTATATCCACACTATTGGTCACTAACCCATGGTTGTCCACCGCTAGGTAGAAACCTTCGGTCTCCACGAAGCTCTTAAGTTTAGAAAGACAGCCGGCAATAGCCTCAGCCCACTGCTCTTCCGGGACCCTTTCCTTCGGCTGCCCTCCTTCGGTGCGGATCACGTCAGTACCCAAAAGGCGAGCCAGGCGACACACCTTCTTCATTCGCTCCACTTGGTACCTTACCGCGTCCTCATCGAGTACAACGAAATCGTTGTAGGCGGCCAAAGCAGATACCTGCAGACCACGCTTCTCCAACAGGGCTCTCACCTCATGGGCACGCCGCTCCGCTTCCAGATCGGACTCCTTGCCTTCTGCCCACACATCCCCGATGGACAACTCCACATACTTGTAACCTGCCTGTTGTGCAAAGTCCGCGAACTCCTCTAGGGTTTTCCCCGGCGCATTGTAATGGATAATGCCGACTTTCGCCATCTAGGTCTCCTCCTCGGTAGATCATATTAACTCTAATATTGTTCTCGAGCTGCTCCAGTATTCCTGCCAGCCATAGTTCACATCCCTTGTCCCTCATGGTCATCGCTGGCCGCTGACTCCGCTGAAGATTGTTCCCAATCCCTGATCATTTCCACAAACACCTTTGCTAACTTCGGATCGAACTGACTGCCGGCACAGGCCATGATTTCCTGCAAAGCCTCTTCGGTGATCATTTTCTCACAATAGGGCCGGCCACTGGTCATCGCTTCAAAGGCATCCACAATGGCCACGATCCGGGCGGAAAGGGGGATATCCTCTCCCTTCAGTCCCCGGGGATACCCTCTCCCATCCCAGCGCTCGTGATGGGAAAGGATTCCTTCGGCCACCACAGCCAAGTCAGGGGAAGCAGTGGCGATCCGATAGCCAATCTCCGGGTGTCTTCGGATGATTTCCCTTTCTTCCATCGTCAGCTTGCCTTCCTTCATGAGGATCTCCTCGGAGATAGCCACTTTGCCGATGTCATGAAGTAACGCCAGCAAGGACACTTCGTCCAACTGCGCACCGGAAAGCCCCCACCGTTCCCCCAAGGCTACCGCCATCTGCTGCAGCCTCCGGGCGTGGTGCTCCGTCTCGTGGCTCTTCTCACCCAAGGCCCGTTGCAGAGAGGTCACCAGGGCACTCTTATTGCTGAGGGCTTTATTCATTTTCCGTTGATACATAGCGTCTTCCGCGGCCTTGATGACCTCGTCTATGCTTTCTTCTTCCCGTTCCTTTACCGCATAGCCCACGGCCAAACTGATGTAGAAGGGGACGAAGCCTTCTTCCTCACAGGCCTGTTCGATTCTAGTGCAGATCTCCCGAAGTCTCGCCTCGGTGGTATGGGGCAATAACGCAACAAACTCGTCACCGCCCCAACGTCCAATAGTATCGGTGGGATGACAGGCCTCCTGAAGGATCTGACCCACCCGTTTGAGTAGAACGTCCCCCTGTTGATGGCCTAGGGAGTCGTTAATCACCTTCAACCCGTTCACATCGGCCATCAGCACTCCCAAAGGAAGACTGGCCTCGGTGTCCAGCTCCTTCAGTTTCTGTTCCAGGAAGGTCCGATTATACAAACCGGTGACGGGATCATGGAAGGTCAAGTACCGCAATTGCTCCTCGGCCTGCTTCCTTTGGGTGATATCCCGCGCATATACCAAGGCACCCCATTCCGCCTGGAACTGGATGGGTACCGCAGCCACTTCCACATCCACCCGGGTACCATCCACCTGCAGAAAGACTTCCTCGTTACGGGGGACCCGTTCCCGTTCCACATTCAACTTGTGTAGCCGTTGGGCTACAGTCTCCTTGTATTCCGGGGCGATTCTGTCCAGCACCGGTTTTCCAATGAGTTCCTCTGGCCTGGTAACTCCAAAAAGACTCAACGCGGCATCGTTGAGGTAAGTGAACTTACCGTCGATCTCCACGAAGATCGCATCGGGAGCCAGTTCCACCAGTTTGCGGAACCGCTGCTCACTGTTCTGCAGTTCTACCTCTGCCTGCTTACGCTCGGTAATATCAACCATATTGCCCAATACTTTGGCCACTTTGCCCTCATGATCAAAGACAGCATAAGCAACCACCCGCACCCAGCGGGGGTCACCGTCCACGGTCGTCATGGGCAATTCCAGATCATAGGGAGTCCCTGTCATCTGACAACGGAGAAAGGCCCCTTCGATGATGGTCCGTTCCGGCTCCGCAAAGCATCTGAAACTAATCTCCATCAATTCCCTAGAAGACAAAGAGACATTCTCCGGGTCCAAACCATGGATCCGATAAGTCTCCTTAGTCCATAGCAATCGCTCTTCTTTCACATCCCATTCCCAGCCCCCCAATCGGCCTAGGCGCTGGGCATCCTCCAACAATTGGGTACTCCTGCGCAACTCCTCTTCGGCCAGTTTTCGGTCGGTGATGTCGTCGAAAATCACGGCTAACTGATCATCGGATGTTGAATAAAGACTGACGTAGTAGTATCGCTGTAGGGGGGCAAAATACATTTCTATGGTTCTTGGCTTCCCGGTACGCAATACCTCGTCGCTAATCCCAAGCAACCCTGTTT
>DUMW01000044.1 GCA_012839765.1 Bacillota bacterium | reverse complement strand
GGAAGCCCTGGGCTACGTGATCCTGCTTGCAGTCATGGTAGCAGCTTTCTTGCAGAGGCGTATACGCAAAGCTCTGCAAGACCAGAATGCCACAATACTTGCCCCGGGCAATCGAGTCCTGGATCGCTCAACGGTTACGGCCATATTGGACATGCTCCAGTATATCTCCGTGGTTTACCTTCACCACGGGACTCATACGGAACGCTACTTGCCAACGAATACCTCTCCTGAGATTTTGAAGTTGCTCAGATTGGCAGGATATGATGAAAGGATATACCTCACAAGAACCTAACAAAAAAATTCAACGGCTTCTGCGTGCAAGGGTGCGAAATACCGGCTATAAGGCCATTGTTCTTGAGAAAATCCGGGTCATATAAAGGGGAAAATTACAGAGATTCACCGTCCATGTTCATCCGAGCCACTTCCAGTAGGGTAGAGGTCAGGGCGATGCGGTGGAGAACCTGGGAGTACATTTTGTCGGTATAGGTGGTCAGCTCTTCTGGGTCGGTAACCAGCTGGTCTTTGATTGCCTGTAAAAGCTCTCGCAAAACCGTGAGCGAGGTGCGAAGATCGGGGAAGATGCTCGCGAGGGGCACGGTACGCACTGTGTTTATGGGTTGGCGTTTCCATACGGTGTCAATATACCGCTCTCCGTTACCCGTAATTCCTGATAATCAGTTCCGTAATCTCTCCTCTACCCGTTGGGTCGCGGTTGATGGCACGCTTGGCAAAGACTCGTTCTATATTGAACCCTGCAAAAAGATCATCGAAAAAGTTGTCATCTGGGTTGCTGGCTTTAGGGTCTGAATTGCTCAGCAACAAAAATGCCCCTTTGGTATCGAGTTCCCGGTAGAAGTTGGCCAACCTAATCTGGTCTTCGTCAGTGAAAGTGTGCTTGCTGTAACTGGTGAAATTGGCTGTCTTGGACAAAGGCCGATAGGGTGGGTCGAAGTACACCAGGGTTCCGTGATCGATGAACCCCTTGGAGCCCAGGAAGTCATCGCAGATTAGCGTTACATTCTCCAAAGCTTTGCTCACCGCCCGGATGTTATCCGCATCACAGATGGTTGGATGGTCATAACTGCCATGGGGAACGTTAAACTCTCCCTTCTGGTTTTGACGAAACAAGCCGTTATAGCAGGTCTTGTTGAGGAAGATCAGCCAGCTGGCCCGCAGGATCCAGTCCTCATTAAAGGATCCATAGTTGAAGTGATACATCTGTTGGTTATACTGTTCTCGAATGGCATAGTAGAAGGCCTTTCTTCCTTGGGAATTCAGGGTTTGGTATTTCGCCTCCAGTTCCTTTAGGAGAACGATTAGTGCTTCCGGTGCTTCTTGTATCACCCGATAGCCCAGGATCAATTCTTTGTTGATGTCAAGTAAATAGGCCCTCTTTACTGTGAAGTTGCTCTTCAGGTGAAAGAAGAAAGCTCCTCCGCCCACAAAGGGCTCTACATAGACTTCGATTATACCAGACTCCCTAATCTGGCGCGGTAGACGCTCTGTTAACGCGGCCAACAGTTGCGTTTTACCTCCAGCCCATTTGAGAAAGGGCTTTGCCGGTATGGGGGTGTGCACGTACATCATCCTTCGTTAGGCATGTAAGTAGACCATCGTCCAAGAAGTAGAACTCTAGGGTTCGGAAAAGAGAACCCCTTCCCGGAAAACCGGGGAAAGGGCTATGACCTCATCGTAGCACTTTTTTTCATTGTTGACCAGTGTTTACTTCCACCGGGTGGGGCGAATCCTTAGGATACTTGAAAAGAACAATCCACCGTTCGACTAGTGGGCGGTGGAGAATGGATACTCGCACGTGGCGGTGAAGACGGAAGCAAAGCTTCGTCGTGAGGTACATAACCTGCAGAAACGGTTGGATAAGAAGGACCAATATTTTCTTCGGCTGAAAGAAGAACTGCTAAGGGAAGAAAAAAAGAGGGCGGTTTCGGTCGATGAAAAGAATCGTTAAGATAACAGCGGCGGGAAGTGTGGGATTTCTGGGGGGCTTCTGTTGGAACGGGGCCTCGAGACTCTGACCGGTATTGATTTCGTCGATGGCCCTTTTGCGGTGGGAGGTGCCGTTTTGGCTGCGGCATCGGTCAACAGGGAGTTGGTGGAAGCGGCCGCGGATAATATGCGAAAGATGTTTGGTAAAGAACCCCAGGACCTCACCCGAGATGAGTGGGAGGAGTACAAGAGGAAGTACCCGCGGATCCCAGTTTGATGGAAAAGGCATTGCAGGTATGAGTCATGTTTTCGGTTTGGATGACCAGGATTGCCATAGGGGTGGCGGCAAAGAAGCTAGTGGATCGTCTCCGTAAGAGTGGTTGGATGCCTCAGAATACCTATGTGTATGCTAGTCTCCAAGCCCATCGGAAGGGCGACTTAGCGGAGGCCGTCAGACAATACCGACTCGCTATCAAGCGCAAAGGCCTTACGGAAAACACCGAATTGCTGTGTGAAATCCTCACCGGTACTATCGACATGCGCAAAGAGGAAATCGAAGGAAAACTAGAAGAGATCAACCGAAAGTTGTATCCTCCTTTCTTTTCCAAGGCCTTTTGGCGAAAACTGTTCCGACGTTCCGATAGGAAGTATCAGGAACTGAGACTCTCCAAGGAAAAGTGTCTCAAAGAGCTGAAAGAACTCGAGAAACTGAAGGATTTACTGGACGCGCCCCCTGAGTAAAACCAGGGAGTGTCCCCATTTCTTTAGGCGGTGACCAACGGTGGCCCTTCATTTTTGTAGTCGTCATCGGGCGCTTCAATGCGCATCAATCCACCGGCAAGGAAAGGCTTAGCCTGGATTACTGAATGGGGGAGGGCAGGGCTTCCCCACTTTAGTGTCCGAAACGATTGCAGTGGGTGTTTCTTTTATTAGCCCCTTTTCCCCTAGGGTTGATGCTTGCTCACTAGGCTGGATAACCCGCGATTGGCGGGCCCACGGGCGTGTGTTTTATGGGAGAGATATGGTTCCATGGTGCTTCCGCCCCCAGCGGAAGGAAGTTTGCCAGGGGTGTCTCGGAAAGTATCCGTTTGTAGCATCGGAAAGGTAGGCCCCAGGATGGTGTACAGCGGTGTAACAAGTATTGCGAATATGATGGTGAGAGCCGGAGCCGATACGCCAGAGAACCTCTACTCAAGCATAGGGTGACTTCGAAGGGGCGCAGCAGACTTGATAGCAACTAGAGGAGAAAAGAGATGGAGCCTAATCTTTACGATATCCTGGAGTTAACACCCCAGGCTACGCCGGAAGAGGTTCGGCATGCCTACTTCCGATTGGTGGATCAGTATCCACCGGATCAGTATCCCGATCAGTTCATGGCGATTGGCAAGGCCTATGAGGTGCTCAGTGATCCCAAAAGGCGGGCGGCCTATGATGGGGCATTGGCGGATCGTGGATGGCTTGAACGGTTAGAGCAAGAGGCGTGCCAGCATCGTCAGAACAAGAACTGGAAGAGTGCTGTCAATTGCTTTCGCAGATTGACAGAGATAAATCCCCTCAACTTGGACTATCAAGAGGGTTTGGGTCAGTGTTATATGAAGATGGGTGCTTGGGAGCAGGCCATTGCCCACTATGGACAGTTGGTGAAGCAGGCAGCAAGGAAGGTGGAACTCTGGAAAAGACTGGGCTTCAGTCATCTCGGCTTGGCTAACACCAAAGGAGGCTCTCACCTAGCGTCGGCGAAGGAGGCTTTCCAGCATGCTTGGGAACTGGATCCCAAGGATCGAGAGACTTACTATGCCATGGCCTTTACCTATGTGAAGCTAAATCAGCAGGATGACGCCATCTCCTGGTTGGAACGGGGGCTTGAGGCAAATAGTCCCTCCACCTTAGAAGATCTGGACCTATACGATCGTCTGCTATTGTTGTATGCGTCTAAGGGTGAGATGTCGGCGGCGAGGCACTGTCTGCAGCGCTTGGTTGAGATCACAGGGGATGACGAGGTGGCTCGGCAACACGTGGCGGACCGGCTGGCCAATACCGGCATGGAATGTATGAGTGCTGGAGACTGCGATAGCGCCCACTTCTTTTTTGAAGAAGCCCGAGGTTTGTGTCCTAAGAAGGAACTTGCCGATTTCTTCGCCTCCTTGCGGGATCTAGCCGAGGTGCACCGGTCCCTAGGCGCGCTGCATAAGAAGCTACTTCCGGCCGTCTTTGATCTAGTGCTTACGGTGGTGGAGAACTATCAGCGGAAACTAGCTCACAAGCCTTTTTCGGAGAAACAAATAGACAAGAAGCGGAAGCAACTTACCTCGGCCTTGAGAAAGTATCCTGTGGAGACCGTCTTGTGGCAAATCAGATCGGTGGAGTTGAGTTGTCCGGCGGTGTTGCGGTTAAGCGGCGACTTCTTTGAGGAGATTAAGGAGAACTTGACAAATCCTACCAACCCTGGGGATACACAAAAGAAGGCGATCACCTCCGGATATACGTTTAAATTCTATTTATTCATCTTGGTCGTGATGGCAATCGGAGGAGTCATTGGGGCCTTTGTGGAAGGCCCCATGGGGGCACTGATCGGTGCTTTTATCGGTGGAATCATCGGTAAGGCAAGGAGTCACTGATCCGGGCCATCGGACTCAGGTAGTAATCGCTACATTCCGAGCTGGATGAATTGACCACAGAATAGCTCGGATTGCACGACAGATGGATTCACAACTGCCATAACGGTTTGTTAGTTTCCTTTGTGGGGAGGTTCATTGGCGGAAATACCGAAGTCTAAACTGTCTTCCTCTAAGGTTATCATCTTTAACGCCGATACCGCCTTGCCGGGAACGGTGCACTGTAACTGGTGGAAGTCCATAGTTGTTTGAGGATTGGCGATCCTTTCCCCTTAAAGGTTAAAGTATTCGGTGACAATACTGAACTCCTCCACAGCCTTGTCTTGTCCGAACACGTCGACCCAGGCGCACTACCCTTGGTCCGGGCGATCAAGCCGGCTGGACCAGATGATGGTACCGACCGTGGGATGCCATACCGAGGCAGGGCCCAGGCGTTGCTGCTCCCGCTGGGTACCGCCCATATAGCTGAAGTAATAATTGGGACGTCGTACATAAAGGAACTCGGAGTTCTCCTTGGGGTCGGTCAACTAAGCGGTAAACAGGTCACTTTTAATGTAGGATAGCTGCTGCTGTTGCCAACCGATGTTTTCTTCGGTTAGGTCATATTCTCCATGGCAGACTAAAACCAAAATGTCGCCGGGACTGCTCCAATCAACGGTTTTCGGTCCCCAGATCCCCGTGGGTCAAAGACCTGGCGAGGACTTACGAAGTCCAAAAGCCTTTGCAGATACGGAAGGAAGGGTACTTGTGGGTTTGCCAAAGGCTGCCGCCAAAGGGATTTCGGCAGACCAGGGTCGGAGGACGGGGGAGTAGACGGGAAATTCAAGTCGCGTGGACATGGAACGGTTATTGATTAACCCTCCAGCGGGCTCCAGGAGCATGTTGTAGGACATGAAACAACAAAACCTTTCCTGTCCAGCAATGATCCGCGGATCCTTTGTCAACCCATAGAGGTTCCACAAGGAGCCGCCACTGACCATCAAGCCGTATCCAAAGCAAGGGCCCATGGATTCGCAGTAGTAGTCTGCGGGGCTTTGGGCCACCGAGAAGAAGGCATCGATCATGGTATCCAGTTGATCCTGCAAGTGGTCCTCACCGAAGATGTCGATGAAGAACCCAATTGCGCCCATCCCCTGGCCATCTGGTTCGCGCAGGACCGGTTGTTGGTGGGATAAGCTAGCAAGAAATCCACGCCCTTCTGGCACGGGGTCTAAAGGGCCCTGTCTACCTCTGGGAAATGCTGAATGCCCGGGTCTTCCAACATGTAAGCGGGAAGTAATCTTAGGCCCGCTACACACCACTGCTCGTATTTCCCTGCATCGGGTGACCATTGACAAAAACCGCTCAGTTCTATCTGGACGGAGGTCCAATGTAGCAGTCCCGCCTCGATTCTCGCCAAAAGGGCTTCGTCCCCGTGCTATTGGTTCCATGGACGATCTGCGGTGAGAAAGTATGTATAAAGCAGTATCAGTTCCTGGTTTGGGGCGATGTAGGGCTGATCATTGCGGGAGGTGATGTCTGTCCACCCGGCAAACTCCCCGGAGTCAAGCGTCCCGTTGACAGCTTCCTCAAGCCCTAGGTAACACCCTGGGACATTTCTTTCCAATTCTAGGAGTGTAAAATCAAGGTTTTCCGCCCGGATAGTATTTAGATCCACCGAAGCAACCGCGGGGAGTGCCTGGGCAACGGCAAGGGTTGCCCTCCCCAACGCGACGAATGCCATGTATATTAGTATCGCAGTGATTTGCACCATTTCTCATGGTCGTTTCCTTTCTGTCTACTTTCTTGACAGGGGTGGCGGCCAAAAAACCGCCACCCCGGGTGAGTCGGCATAGATGTCAGAGACTATCGATGTAATCGGCAACAATTCGATTCATCTCCGCCTCCACCAACTGTAAGCCTTCAGCCACCGGGAGTTCCCCGGCGGCGATGCGATCTCGCACCTGCTCGAAATACAGCATGGCATCACCGTAGCCGGGCACATAATATCGCGGAGAGGGGATGGTGAATTCGTTGAGGCAGCGGGAGACAAAGTGCTCTAGCTCCTGTCGGGTATGATGATAAAGACCACTATCTACGATCTCTTCCAAGTGGTCCATCCATCCGGAGAAATGCACCCCAGGAAAGCCCGGTCGTACTTCTTGGCCCTCTTGCATCATGAACTTGATGAACAGCCAGGCCCCTTCCTGGTTCTGCGCGATGGGCTCCGAGAGTATGGCTACCCAGTTAACCCAGGCGATGCCGGGTTTACGCTCATCGCCCATCAAGGGGAAGGGGGCCATGCCCCAGTCGTAGGGATTGGAAAACAACTGCAGGTTGGCTGGTCCCACGGTCATCCCCACCTGTCCCGCATCCCGCCAAGGCTCCCAAGCGAGGCTCCGTGGTCCCGTATGATTAACAAAGAGACTGGGACTGATCTGCAAATCACGGCGCAGTCCGGTCAGCTGATCGAAAAGTTCCCGATTGGCTGGTGTGTCGAAGGTGATAGTGATCTTTTCTGAGTAGGGTTCATGGGTGAAAAAGCTGGCTCCAGGATAGTTCATCACCGCGGACTCGTAGTCCACCGAATGGATGCCGAACTGGGTGTAATACCCGTCGGCATTTCTTACTGTAAGCTTCCGGCCATAGTCGATGAAGGTGTCCCAATTCCAGCTGGGATCATCCCAGTCCAGAGGCGGGAAGGGCAATCCTGCCTCCCGGAAGAGGGTGGCGTTGTACAGGACGGCGCTACCCAATGTGGTGTTAAAGGCAACGCCGTAAAGACCATCATTGACTCGCATGCTATCCCATAGGGGCAACAGGCCATCGGTGGCAAAGCCGTCCTTCTCCAGGAAAGGCGTAAGATCCTGGAAAAGACCCTTGTTGGCATAGGCTGCCCATTCATACACCGACATTTCAAAGATTAAGTCCACCGGCAAGTTCGATGCAATCCGGATAAACAACGTGGAATCCATCTCGTTCCAGTGGGCCCGTACCAGTTCTACCTGGATCCCGTAGATTTCTTCGAAATTCTTCACCATATCCAGGTTGATGTCATGTTGACCGTCTCGAACTAGGATCACGATCTTTTCTTGGGCAAAGGTCTGGGCCAGTAGACCCAAAGCCAAGGCAATTCCTAGGGTGACTAGAAGTGCGAAGAATCTTAGTCTTTTGTGGGTCATATCATCTGCTCCTTTCCGGAGGACTAGATCCGGTGGTCGACCTCAACTGGCACACCGTCGAAGTACGCCGTTTCCACATCGTCTTCCTCGCGCCATCAACACCACAGTGTTACCCGATCGATGACTTCCTCCAAATCACTATCCACCGCGACACTGCTGCACTACTCATCGTCCACCTAAGCCAGTTTCACCGTCCCCCACTGGGAGCAGTTCCGTCCGGGGGAATTGGCTTCCTCGGAGTTCTGACTGTAGCTGCATCAACTGGGGTTGAGTAGATCGTTGTTCAATCAACGGGGATAATTCGGGTTCATCGGCACTCTTGGATGTTCACGCTGGGAATGCCCAACAGGTCCTGGTGAGTGTGAAAAACCCTCAGCCCCTAACCTAGCAAACTCAAGAATCTCTCCTGCGGTCAAGCTGGGCCTGGGGAAATCCCTAGTCGATGACTTCTACCCGGATGTCGTCGTAGTAGACGGCTTCCACATCATCCTCGGCCCGCCACCAGTTCCAAAGGGTGATCCGGTCGATGATCTGGTCCGCATATGTGGCGTCGGTAATGGTATCACAAAGATGCCCGTCCACGTACACCGAGAGCTGATCATATTCCCAGACCAGTTTCACCGTACCCCATTGTCCCCAATCCCGTCCTGGGGTGATCACCTGGTCGGAGAGTTTACTGTGTTGATGCCATGCGCCGTTGATGCTGACGAAATAGACTCCACCGGCACCGGGGTTGAGCAGGTTATGGGTCACTCCATAGCCGTATTTATCGTTCATGAACCAGATATTGCCCACCACATAACGGTTCTCAAACCGACCGGTGGCGCAGTACTTTAGCGTAAGTACGATCTGTCTACCTGGGCGCACCTCCACTGGATACTCAAGGGCAAGTCCGATGGTGCTATGGGTCTTAGTAACCCGCAAGCAGTGATTATCCGGGCCTTCTGGGTAGGGAACAACCTCCCATTGGTCCATGTGACCGTAAACCAACGTGCCAGTACCGACGCGGGCATTCTCGAAATCTTCCAGCAGAACCACGCGCGGTTCCGCGGCACTAGCCAAGATGCTCAGTAAGCAGAAAAGAAGTAGAACGAATAAAACAGAAGCTCGCTTCACGGTGATTTTGCCTCCTTCAAATGCCCTAGATTTGTGTATCACGGTGTTTGTTCGCAGGTGGACACTGGAACCATAGGAAGTCATGCTATGATATAGACCGTTAATCCCGGATCTCGCAAGGGTCGGTTACTACAGTGCATTTTTTGTAAAACCAAGCCGTTTTTCTCCCGGTGGGTTTATCAAGAGAGAGTTTTGGCAGGTTCAGCAGTAAATCTGTTGACATAAACTAGTAGTAGTGGCATATTATGGCAGGCAATAGGTAGAACTGGACACTCTTACCATTTTCCTTTCTAGCAGAGTCTTTGTTTTTGAAGACGTGGATACAGGCTACACTTGGACGGCTTGTCTCCATAGTCTCTTGAACGGCCACCATCGGGGTAAGTGCAGTGTCCAGCGGCGGGCATGGCG
>DUMW01000043.1 GCA_012839765.1 Bacillota bacterium | reverse complement strand
TCCGCGAAACTGCAATTATCTGATAAGTTCGCGGAATTTTCTGGATCTCCTGCAACGCCACAGAACTTTTTCTCGCGACAACGAAAAACCGTCCCAACCCCACAAACCTTATGTCAAAACCTCAGTTCAAAATAAGTCCAGATTCGCCACCGCATTCAACTCCAGATCAGCAAAATCCCCTCGGTGATAGGCAAAGTGAGCCGCCCCCGCGATCATGGCCGCATTGTCGGTACAATACACAAGGTCTGGGTAGTATACCTGGATACCTTCCTCCTCGCCTTTCTCCCTCAGAAGTTGGCGCAACCGGGAATTGGCCGCCACACCCCCCGAAAGGATCACCGTGTTGGTGGATTTCTCCTTGGCCGCGGCCAGGGCCTTCTGGACCAGAATATCCACCACCGCCTCTTGAAAACTGGCCGCCACATCCGCAAAGTTCACCACTTCTCCCCGCTGCTTGGCATTGTGCAGGTAGTCAATCACCGCGGTCTTCAGGCCGCTGAAGCTGAAGTCATATCCCTCGTTAAGGAGGGCCCGGGGGAAGGAAATAGCTGTAGGATCCCCTTCCTTGGCCAACTTGTCGATCAGGGGGCCTCCGGGGTAACCGAGACCCATGGTCCGGGCCACTTTGTCAAAGGCCTCTCCCGCGGCATCATCCCTGGTGTGCCCCAACAGGGTATAGGCTCCCCACTGGGGCACGTAAAGCAGATCTGTATGGCCACCAGACACCGTAAGGCAGATCAAAGGCGGCATAAGCTCCGGGTGACTAAGCCGATTGGCAATAATATGTCCTTCAATATGGTTCACGCCAATTAGGGGAATCTCGGCTGCCAGGGAGATGGCCTTGGCTGCGGAAACACCCACCAAGAGGGCACCCACCAAGCCGGGACCATAGGTCACCGCTACCGCATCCAGGTCTCCGATCGTCACCTGGGCCTCCTCTAAAGCCTCCTGAATGATGGGCAAAATCGCCTCCACGTGCTTGCGGGAGGCGATCTCTGGCACCACACCACCAAACCGTTGGTGGATATCGATCTGGGAACTGATCACATTAGACAGGACCTCCGTCCCACCGCGGACAACCGCCGCGGCGGTCTCGTCACAGCTGGTCTCGATTCCCAAAATTAACTCGTTCATCACTGGTCCTCCGCTCATCCAAAACTTTCACCATCACCAAGGCATCCTCCAGGTTGTCGCTGTAGTACTGCTTGCGCACCGCCACCACCTGAAAGCCTTCCCGCTTGTACAGCCTTTGGGCCACTTTGTTGGAACACCGCACCTCCAAGGTCATCACCCGCACCTGGGCTTGTTGGGCCAACTGAATGAGGGCCCGGATTAGGCTGGTGCCGATCCCCTGACCCCGATACTCCGGACAAACGGCAATATTGGTGATGTGGCCCTCATCTTCTACGATCCAGATCCCCGCATAGCCCACTAACCGTCCTTCCAGCTTATACCCCACGTAGTAGGCCACGGAATTGTACGCTAACTCCCGCACGAAGGAATCCCGGGACCAGGGATTGGGAAAGGAGGCCCGTTCGATGGCTAGAATGTCATCAAGATCATCAAGGCCCAGTACCTCTATGACGCTTCGAAAGGGCATTTCGTTCCGCCTCCGCTTGTCGCAAATAGAACGGTTTGAGGGTAAAGGGATCATCTTGATGGCCCTGTTTGAGCATCTCCAAACCCACATGGGCCACGGAAGCAGGTCGCAGTAGAAGGTCCGGCATCGGCGCAATCCGGGCCAAGCCCGGCAGCTTGTCCAAGAGGGTTTCCCGATGCCGCAAGACCGCATCCCCCAGGAAGACTACTGTCTTCCCCTGGTTCTGGAAAAAGTCCGTCAGTTCCGTTAAAGATGTGTAGTGGGGATCTAGGACCGGCTGGAAATCCGCACTATACACAGCGGCATAGACATTCTCCCGCCGGGCATCGATGAGGGGACAAAGCAATTCCCCGCCGGCACCTTGGATCGCCAAGGCCTTTAAGGTACTCACCCCCACCAGGGGACATCCCCACACCCAAGCCAGGGTCTTAGCCACCGTGACGCCGATGCGCAAACCGGTAAAAGAACCGGGTCCTAGGCTCACCGCGATCCCAGTAATGTCCTCCCCGGAAATGTGACTATCTCTCATTAACATCTGGATGGAGCGCATCAGCCGTTCCGAATGGGTCACCGACACATTCAGCAGGTATTCCCCCCGCAGGGCCTCCTGATCCAACAGGGCCACCCCACCAGTCTGGGTAGCAGTATCAATGCCTAATACCAACACTTTACGCTGTCACCTTTCCAATTCCCGCAGACTCCAGCAGTTCCTCGGAGCGGGGGCCATGGGCCACGAAACGGAGCACCCGGCTAGTGCCGCCGCCATAGGAGAGGGAGATCTCCAGATGGTCCTCCGGCAGGACCGGTCTAATGAGATTGGCCCATTCGATGACCACTACCCCGTCACCGTAGAAGTATTCTTCAAAGCCCAGATCGTCCAGCTCCTCGATACCCTCCAGTCGGTAGACGTCGAAGTGATAGTACGGCAATCGTCCTGCGTATTCGCGAATTATGGTAAAGGTGGGACTGACAATGGGTGTGGTAATCCCCAAACCCTCCCCTACCCCCTGGCAAAAGGTAGTCTTGCCCGCACCAAGGTCCCCTTGGAGGGCCAGGACATCGCCGGGCAACAGGTAGGGAGCCAATTGTTTGCCGTATCCTTTGGTCTCTGTGGCTGAATGGGCCGTAACCGTAACCTCCATATTGTTCCCTCTCTACCTCATTCCGTAAGCCCCTTGGGCAATCAATAAGAACAAAGTCAACATATTGTACAATTCCTGATAATTCCCCGCTTGGTAAATCACCGTCTGGGGACCCTTCCGGGTCACCCCTGGCACCAATGTTACCATATCAGCTGTGCCTGGCTCAAGGAAGCTCACTTGCAAATTCGCCGGTTCTCCGAACACCACCGGCTGATAATCCCGGCAGTGGGTCACCGCCTCCCGGGCCATATTCTCAATTAACTCCCGGGCCTTCGCCGGGTGGAGTGAACAGGCGGCACAACGGCCAATACTCCTCTTCACCTGGGCCATCCGGGGTGGAGTGGGCCAGGCGGCCACTTCCCGGGCCACAGCCTCATCACCGGTCACCAGTCCCACAGGCACACCGAGGCTTCCGGCGAGGCCCGCGTTTACTGTAGCTTCTCCACAAAGCTGGCCATTGATGCGAACCTCAAGGAGGGATCGGGAACTAAAGCTGTGGGCCATGGTCCCGGTGCCAAGGCCACCCGCGGCATGATAGCCCACCAGGAAAACTAGATCAAAGTCCCGGTCCAGACCCTCCATCATCAACCAAGGTTTAGTCCGTCCCTGAATCAAAAGGGCCTCGGGATGCAGTTCCCCGGGGATCAGGTTGCACATGGTATCGTGGGCATCATTCACCACGATCTCCGTGGCCCCGCCGGCCAACGCCCCCCGAATGGCCGCGTTGACCTCTTCGGTCATGAGCCTTCTTGCTTCCAGTGAGGGATTTTCCTGCTGGGACCAACTGACGATCCCACTGATCCCCTCCAGATCTGCGGAGATGTATACCCGCACTTCCACCTCACCCTTCCTGGAGTTTTCCTGCGGCTTCCACCAACTTCAAAAATGGCATGATTGCCTTCTTGTCATGATCGAGACATAGTTCAGGATGCCACTGCAGGCCTACTGCATAGGGGTGCCTAGTTGCTTCAATGGCTTCAATGACTCCGTCGCTGGACCGAGCGGAGACCACAAGGTCGTCCCCCAAGACATCTACAGCCTGATGATGGAAGGAGTTGACCAGAAACCTCTGACCAAACATCTGCCCAACCAGACTGTCGGGCTCCCCCACCACCCAGTGGGTGGCGTACCACTTCGGCGCCAGTTGCCGGTGCTGCACCGTGGTCCACCGGGAGATATCCTGATGCAGGGTACCTCCTGCGGCCACATTCAACGCCTGCATCCCCCGGCAGATGCCCAATACGGGGACCTTCCTTTCTAGGGCATACCTGGCCACTGCCAGATGCAGACGATCGTCTTCAGGGTTCATAGACCCGCATTGTCCGTTAGGTTCCTGTCCATAGTGCAGCGGTGCCAGATCCAAGCCCCCGGGCAAAACAAAACCCTGCATGAGACTCAAGGTCCCATGCAGGTCTTCGTCGCAACTGCAAGGAATTATGATTGCTAATCCGCCCGAACGAGATACCGCCTGCACCAAGGGCTCCGAGACAGTCAAGACTTCTGCCCCGTCCACAACCCGATGATTGACGGGAATCCCGATGCGAGGTTTTGCCATCTTTTCCATCCTTGGTCCTTCATTTACAGCTCGATCAGTCCCAGGCTGATTTCCAACGCCTCGTCGACCTTTTCCATGGTCGCCCGATCGAGTCTGGCGATCTTCTCTTTAAGTCTACGCTTGTCTATGGTACGAATCTGTTCCAAAAGGATGACTGAATCCTTATCTAGCTTATACTTTTCCTTGGGAATCTCCACATGAGTAGGCATTTTCGCCTTTTTAATCCGTGACGTAATTGCTGCAATTATGGTGGTCGGGCTGTACCGATTTCCTATGTCGTTCTGCACGATTAATACAGGGCGGATACCGCCTTGTTCGGAACCTACCACCGGGTTCAAATCCGCATAGAAAATGTCGCCTCGCCTTGTTTCAAGATCTGCCACTTGCTATCCCTTCCATCAACAACGCTTCACTATAGTTTACTCAGCTTGACTTCGTATTGTTCTAGCAAGATCGCGGTGCTGCTCAGATCCTCATCGGCGAGTTCTCGATTGATGCTGGCCATCTCCTGGTAGCCTACCCGCATCCGCACCCGAATTTCCCGGCTCTTTTGGTGCCGCAGGTAGTACCGCAGGGCATCTCGGACCAGCCGACTTCTGTTCCCGTCCTGGTCTTGGACTAAACAGTCCACTTCCTCCAGCAGGCAGGGTGGAATGCAAACCATGACTCGTTTGAGATTAGGCATACAGGATCCCCACTTTCGCCTTGGCAGAACGAAGAAAAGCAGATACTCTCTCGACCCGGTACTAGTAATTATATCTTACCCAGTACCTGGGGTCAATGCCACAACTTCTACCAGCTTCCAGTAAGGTAGGGTTGCACCAACTTTAGGTATATGTTACAATCTTTATGTAACGAACATATGTTTTATTCCTTGTCCCCCACCAATTAACTCACTTACAAGGAGGACCTTCTGCCATGTCTTTAGGCCAGACAATCCGGAAACGCAGATGTCAATTGAAGCTGACCCAAGAAGAACTAGCAGGCGCCAATCTTACTAAGAGCTTTATCAGTCAGTTGGAACGTAATCTTACCAACACTTCCTTCAACAACCTCAAGATACTGGCTTCCAGGCTCCACATGACCGTGACGGATCTAGTGGCCAGTGACGATCCCTTGCTCCACGCGGAAACTGCTTGCGCCTTTGCCTGCGGATACCTATTGGCCGGCCAGTTGGCCCCGGCCCAAAGGTGGACCGACCAGGCCCAACGAATCATGGAAGAAATCCCCCAGGATCATCCCCTGATCGGTCAACTATATTATATCCGCGGGCATATCGCGTTAATGCAGGGCAAGGAAGCGGAAGCCCTTACCTTATTGGATGAATGTTTAACCTGGGCGCGCGAACTGAACCAACATCTCCTCCTATGTCAATGTCTGCTGGCCCTTGGTAAGCTGCGATACCAGCAGCGCCTTTTCCTGAAAGCCGCCCGCTTCCTGGAGGAGGCTCGGGAGACATTCTTTACACACCTACAGGAGGCGGAACCGGCCTTGGGAGTGGAAATCCTAGCTTACCTAATCCGCATCAACGAAGACTTAGGCGATCACGAAGAAGCAGCCCAGCTAGCGGCACGACAACGCATGCTCCTCGACCAGGCTGCCGACCTGACAAACTCAGCCATCTACCACCTGACCCAGGCGGAACGCCTGCACCAAGCCCAGGAATATCTCGCGGCGCAGCACCATCTACACAAAGCCCTAACGATGCTGCAGCTATCAGCCTTACCGGCCGGCAATATCCAGGACTAGTGCGCAGGCTCCCAGCATTCCGGCGTCCACGCCCAATTCCGCCGGGACGATACGGGTCTTCTCCCGCGGCCCGGCCACGGCCCGGGTGCGCACCATCTCGATCACCGGCTTGAACAGCCGATCACCCAGCTTGCTGACCCCGCCGCCGATTACAATCAGCTCGGGGTCAAAGAGGTTAATCACACTGATCATGCCCAGCCCCAGGTAATGGAAAGCCTTATCCAAAATGGCGTTGGCCACCTCGTCCCCTTGGGCAGCGGCCTCTCCCACTACTTTCGCGGAAACGGCTTCCAGATTATCCTCGACCAAGTCGCGAATCTTAGACTGGGTACCGCTCTCCAGGGCCTCCCGGGCCATGCGGGCAATCGCCGTCCCCGAAGCATAGGCCTCCAGACAACCCCGCTGCCCACAGCCACACAGGGGACCGCCGTCCTCCATCACAATATGGCCCACTTCACCAGCGGTGCCATGGGAGCCGGCATACAGGCTTCCGTTGATGATGATCCCACTGCCCACACCGGTACTGACGGTAATGTACACCATGTTCTTGGCACCGCGACCGGCACCCATCCATTTCTCCGCCAAAGCGGCGGCATTGGCGTCGTTCTCTACATAAGTAGTGATGCCGGTCAGTTCCTGCAGCATCGGCCCCAGGTGCACGTTTGTCCAGCCCAGGTTAGGTGCCGCCAGCACAATACCGGTCTCCCGATCCAATGGTCCCGGGCTGCAGACGCCGATTCCCAGCACATCCTCGGCCTTTACCCCCTGACGGTCCATCAGGGTGCGCACACTTTCCGCCATCCGGCCCAGTACCGCCTCCACACCCTCCTGGGCGGCGGTGTCCATCACCACTTGATCCAAAAGCTTGGCATCCATATCCACGATACCCGTGGCAATCTTTGTACCACCTAGATCTACACCAATCGCATATTTCCTGCTCATTTTCTCCTAACCCCTCTACATTTTACTTCCCTTTCACAAAAATGGCTGTCCCCGCGAGGACAGCCATAATCTCTATAGAACCAACTAACCTTTAGACGATCCGCTCCTCCGTATCCCGGTCGAAGAAGTGCACCTTGTTCATGTTGAACACGATCTGGTGCTCGTAGCCGTCTTCCACCTTGCTGGTGGCATCGAGCCGGGCGACGAACATGTGCTCGTCCACGGAGAAGTAGGCGTAGATTTCTGCACCCATTGGCTCCGTCACGTCCACGAAGGCCTCTACCAAGGCATCCTCGGGCTTCTCCTTCAGCAGATCCGCGTCGTGGATGTCCTCGGGCCGGATACCAAAGATGACTTCCTTATCCATGTACTCATGGAGATTCTTGTACTGGGCCAGCTTCTCACGGGGTACCTTCAGCTTGAAGGAATAGCCGTCTACCCATACATCTTCCCCTTCGCCCCGCAGGACTACGTTCAGGAAGTTCATGGCCGGGCTACCGATAAAGCCACCAACGAACACGTTCACTGGATTGTCATAGATATCCAGTGGCGCACCCACCTGCTGGATGACTCCGTCCTTCATAACGACGATCCGGTCACCCATGGTCATGGCCTCGGTCTGGTCGTGGGTAACGTAGATCATCGTGGTCTGCAGCCGGTTATGGAGCTTGCTGAGCTCCGCTCTCATCTGCACACGCAACTTCGCGTCCAAGTTGGACAGAGGTTCGTCCATCAAGAACACCTTCGGCTCACGCACGATGGCGCGTCCTACAGCCACACGCTGCCGCTGACCACCGGAGAGGGCTTTGGGCTTCCGGTCTAACAGGTTCTCAATTCCCAGCATCCGTGCGGCTTCCTTCACCCGCTGATCAATCTCTGCCCGGGGGAACCGGCGCAGTTTCAGGCCGAAGGCCATGTTGTTGTAAACGTCCATGTGGGGATACAACGCGTAGTTCTGGAACACCATCGCAATGTCTCTGTCTTTCGGCGGAATGTCGTTTACCACCACGTCACCGATGTAGATTTTTCCCTCGGTGACTTCTTCCAGTCCGGCCACCATCCGTAGGGTCGTAGACTTTCCACAACCGGAAGGACCAACTAAAACGACAAATTCCTTGTCTAATATATCGAGGTTTGCTTCATTAACAGCAATAACATTGCCGAATCTCTTCGTCACGTTATCTAATAGAACACGTGCCATTGTGGTTTCGCCTCCCAATCTATTTTCATAAACACCGGCACATAACCCGGCGGAATATTGAATCATGAAGACCCAATACACACATAATAACTTAATTCAACACACATGATCCAATATCCTGCCTCCCGCTCAGAAAATGTACCGGCAAGGTTCCATCAAAAGTTTCCAGTTCCTTTAGAATTCAATTTTATAAGCTGCCGTCAACCGCTTCGGATTCTCCGGCGTCGAAGTGAAGGTCCACTTAATCCGGTTAGGCGAAGTGTATTCCACTTGCACGAGGCTGAGCTCCGCCTCTTCGAAATCGTATTTTCCGGTAACGGACACATTTTCGAAGTAGCCGGGAATACTGAACACTTTACTTAGGGTCAACTCATTGGTAATGAAACTCTTCGCCTTGATGTCATACTGGGCCTTGATGCCCGCAGTAATACCCATGAGATCCCGCTGGGCTTGCAGGTCCATCAGCTGCCGGTTCTTGCCTCCCTGATCAAAGGTCATGTAGGCACCATTAACGGTCACACCAGCCAAGTTTACTTCCAGACCTAGCTCCTTACCGTCGGTCTTGCCACCGTAGAGCTTCTTAAGCTCAGCATTGATGTAGGGAGAATCGAAGTCACCAAAGTTCCAAAGGCCCGCCTTGAGATAGACACCATTTACCACCTTGAACCTACCGTTGACGTTGTAGGCGTTGCCATTGACCTTGTCGTTGGCAAACTGGGCGGCTACGGTCACCCGCTCGTTGACCTGGGTGCTTGCTCCAAAATGGAAGGCCAACTGGTCTTCGTCAACCCGCACATAGGTGCCGTTTACCTGTATACGGTCTACGTCACCGGCCAACCGCAGGGCCAAGGGCTTGACATCTCCATCGAAGGCATAAAGCCCGCTAATCCGCAAGTCGCCAATCCGTCCACCAGAGATCTCGATGGCACCGAGATTGGAAAATACACCCACATAGTCAGAGTACTTCACTGACATCTGACCGATCCTAGTGGTCAAGACCGGTCCAGCATTGAGAAACTGCCCGCGGGTGGTAAGCAGCGCGTTAACCTTCGGATAACCCGCCCCCGGCTTCACGGGGAAGAAGTCACCGAGACTGCCTTTGGTATCGGGGACCAGCTCCATTTGCAAACTGACCTGTTGCTCATCACCCTCAACCAGATTCATATTCAATTTGAAACCCATGTTGACGTTGAACTCAGCGTTGTCAACAATGCCAATGGCCTCCAGGGAGCCCGTCAATTCAACGGCGGACACTGCCTGGCAACTAAGTAGTAAGATAAGCATACTACATAGAACGGCAATCTTCTTTCGCATGTTTCTCCTCCTTTAGACAATATACGACTATCAACACCCATTCAAATACAGCAATGAGGTATTTAGCCCGGTTCTTCCTCCATCCGCAAATTGCACAACAATCCACCCGAGGATCATTGGTGGACATATTGCCGTATTCACGGGATGTTAGATTATACTTCGCTCCCCCATGGTGAAACTCCTTCCTATTCTCCCCACAATTTAGCGGGAAACTGGAAAGAATTCCCCATCGTGGTAGCTAGTCGGATGATAGCCACGGTCTCCTACTGTCACGACTAAGGGACATTTTAGGTCAAAATCGTCGATCATGCAAATGATCCAGTCGCGACCACAGACGCATCGCTCCTCCAAATGATCCTATGCGCAGAAGACTGTCCGGCATTCTAGGGAAGAGTCGCTTGACAATGCTAGCGCCGTTCAACCAACGGCAGAAGGAATCGGTCCCCTTGTTCTCGAATTAAATATATAGAAGGAAAACACATCTCACGAATTGCCCCGTAATGTTTTTCTTGTGGTGTTACCCATCGTTTCTACCTGGAGACATAGTAGCCACTGAACACAATCATGCACACAGCAAACTCCATGATTTGGTCATCAAGTAAAGAACTTTATCCTCGTTTCCACATACCTTAGCATGGTGAGACAAAGGGTGAATCCCGAAATGGCCACAAGGGAAAGTGTCTTTCAAGGCGGTGAGTCCATGAACATCCGAAGGAATACCCTAGGTCTTCTTATCTCCACAGCGCTCTGTCTGGCCTTTCTCCTTTTGGAACATCTGGGGATGGACCTTTACACCATCACCGAAACCCACACCTTAGCAGCCCTGGCTGCCATCGTCTTCGGCGTCTTCGCCTTGTACTTTGCAGCCTTGATCGCCACTTCCTTCTTGGTAAAAATCCGGGAGGGGTCCCCGGGCGAAGTAATCATGCTGGCAGGGCTTTATCGGGTGGTGACAGTCCTGGTGCTGATCGGCAGCATCGTCTATGTGCAGGGAAAGCTGGGGGTCTTTGCTAGCTTCTTCTCCCTTTTTGGGGGCATGCTTTTAGGTTGGTCCTTGCAGGCTCCGGTCAGTGGCCTTGCCGCTTGGGTCATGGTGACCCTTAAACGGCCCTTTCGCATCGGGGACCGGGTGCAGTTTCCCACTTTAGGCCTTACCGGTGACGTCAAGCAGATCGGTCCCATGTACACAGTCCTAGACCAGGTAGGAGGCGCCATCGGCAGTGAGGAGGCCGTAGGACGTAACGTTCTAATCCCCAACGCCATGCTGTTTAGCAGTGTGGTAATCAACTATACGGTAAAACGGGAAGCGGCATACATCCTCGACGAAGTGGTGATCCGCATCACCTACGACTCCGACTGGGACACCGCGGAGCAGATCCTACTGAATGCGGCCCGGGAAGTGACCAAGGATATTATTGAAGCCACCGGGCAAGAACCCTACATCCGCTCAGACATCTACGACTACGGCGTCTACCTACGCCTACGGTATATCACCCTGGCCACAGACCGCCCCCGAATCTCCCATCAGATTATCCAGAGAATCTTTAAAGCCTTCCAACACAACCGGAACGTGGACTTTGCCATCCCCTACGTATATTCCTTCAAACGGGGCATGTACAGCGCCTCGCAAACCGCCTATCAGATGGGGATGGTGGAGGAAATTCCCATCGAAAGCATTACCAACCCGGAGCCAATCCATCCCGACGACAAGGAAACCTTGGAAAGTGTAGAGCGCCTGGCCCAGAGCATCAAGGAGAAGGGTCTACTCCAACCCATCGTGGTTGTCCGGGAGCCCAGCAGCAACCGTTACCGGGTAGTGGCAGGCCAACGTCGGCTCCAAGCCTGCATCCGCTTGGGCTGGCACGCTGTGCCAGCGATCGTAAGAAACCCGGTGGGTACAGAAGTAGAAATCTTCCATGAGCACACCGGGCAGGGAACGGCCCTCTGAGCCTAAGGGGGGCCGCTACCAGGTATATCAAACCCGTCGTGGATTTGGAAACACCCCTTTACTAAACATCGGTGTCCTTCCATTACCTGTTCAAGGGACAAACCCCCTGATGTGCAGCCACATTAGACTCTCCTCATCTGCTAATAGGCTGGGGGCTCCGCCAAGCATAGCGTCCACGAAGGCCTCATCGGTAAGGATGACCCACCGCTCCTCCACCTGCGCTAGACGAATGTCCACGAGGCGGTACGCGTCTGCCCGTCCTCTCTGTCCAAAATGTAAAACAACAATCCGAGGGCTTCGAAGAGGTCAAGTTCCTCTCCCAAATAGAAGGCCCGGGAGGTTAACGCCGTCATGTAACCGAAGTAACCGCTGACCAGCTACACGTCGTAATCCTTGTTAACCGTCTTTGTCTTCACGACGGCCCGCTGGCCCTCCTACACCACCGATACCACCTTGAACTCGAGTTTCGTAAGGATCAGGGTAAGGGTATCCACATTGTCATCTTCCAGCAATAACAACAGGTCGCTGAACACAATAGTACTGGCGGGATCGTCGTCTAAGAAATAGTCGAAGGTTCCATTGTCACCAGTGAATTGGATATGTCTGACAGCGAATTTATTGAAACCTGTCGCGGTTTGTGGCAGATCGAGGACATGTTTAGGATCACGAAAGAGATCCTTGAAACATGATCGGTCTATGTGTCTCTTTCGGACCACATCAACGCCCATTCTCTTACCTGCTTCATTGCCCTCACCATCCTTCGGCTCCTGCAGAAAAGGACCGGCTACCGCTATTGGGCAGCGAAAACCTCAGAAGAATCGTGTGCTTCCATGAGCATGAGAACATATACATGGTCAATTACCGAAGCCAAATCTCTGATGACATTGGCCAGGCGCTCAGCATCGATTTTGCGAAAAAGCGGATGTTCTTAGGGGACATCAAAAGGGTTTGGGCGCAGCAAAGAAGAGAATTCTTCCCTACAACTTCCTGACAAATCAAGAGGCCTTCAAACCCGCTTGGTTCAAAGGTTTGAGGCCTCTTTGACGCCCAATTCACTGCAAAAGATGGGAATATATATCCATCTCCACCTGGATAATGACAAAAGGGACCAGGATAGTCTGGAAAACCACCCTGGTCCCAGGATCGTTCCATCTTTCCCTGTCATCCCTTGTTCCTAATCAGCAGATAAAGAAGGGACAAATACACCGCTTAAGAACAAGATTTGCCTTGGGGAAGACTGTCCTCAAGGCCATCCTACCGGCCTTTGTTCAGAACAAAACGGTTGATGGCGTGGGCCACCCCAGATGCATCGTGGGACAGGGTTACGTAATCGGCCACCTCTTTCAACTTAGGCGCCCCGTTTTCCATGGCCACACCGATACCGGCGGCTTTCAGAAGGGGAATATCGTTGTTTCCATCCCCGATGCTCATGATCTCCTCCCGCCGGTAGCCTAAGTTCTTTGCGATCTCCTCTAGAGCCCTACCCTTGGAGACACCGGTTTTCATCAACTCCAAGAAATGCCGTTTGGAACTGGTAATCTCCAGTTCCCCAGCAAAATCCTTCTGGAACCTAGGTTCCAGGGACTTCAGCACTTCCGGTTCATCCACGAACAACAGCTTGGTGGGTTCTCCGGAACTCGCCAAGAAGGCAGCTAAATCCCCCACCGCATGGGCAATCACCCGGGAAACCGAAAGATAAACCCCGACCGCAGGGGTGATCTCCTTGACGTAAAGCTCGTCATCAACATAAACCAAAAGGCAAAGACCTTGGGCGGCGGCCAAGGTTGCGACCCGTATCGCCACCTCCCTGGGGATGGTCTCGCAGAACCAAACCCGACCATCGGTTTCCTTCACCAAGGCACCGTTATACGTAATTAAAGGGCCTTCGATGCCCAGTTCCCGGGCAAAGGGCAAACAGGACTGATACATGCGTCCCGTAGCCAGGGTGACCATGACGCCCTGTTCCATGGCCCCGTGGATGGCCCGGCGATTCTCCTCGGAAATGCTCAAATCACTGGCCAGAAGTGTATCGTCGCAATCGATGGCCACCAGTCGAATCCTTGACACCTGCATCCTCCTCAAGCTTGATCCTCTGTTTCCCGCAGTCCTTGCCCCAGCCCCAAGTAAATATTCCGGGCCACCTCCGGGGGAATCCCGGGCACCTGACTCAACTCCTCCAAAGTGGCCTTTTGCACCGCCCGCACCGAACCAAAATGGTTAATCAAAATCTTCTTCCGCTTGGGGCCTACCCCGGGGATGGCATCTAGAGCCGAATGGCTGATCCGCTCATCCCTAAGCTTTCGGTGATAGGCCAAGGCAAAGCGGTGGGCCTCATCCCGCAGCCGCTGCAACAGACGCTTGGCTGGGGCGTCTTCCTCTAAAGGCACCGGCCGGGACTGTCCCGGCAAGAAGACCTCCTCTTCCCTCTCGGCCAAACTCAGCAGGGGCACATCCTCCCAGCCCTCTTCCACCAAAACCTCCTGCACCGCGCTCAACTGCCCCCGGCCTCCATCCACCAAGATGAGATCGGGCTTTTCGGCAAAGGAAGCCTGGGGGTCATCCCGGCGAAAGGCCCTTATCCGGCGGCGCACCACTTCCTGCAACATCTGAAAGTCGTTTTGGCCCTCGACGGTCTTGATCTTAAACCGTCGATACTGACTGGGATCGGGCACTCCATCGATGGCCACCACCATAGCCCCCACCGCATCCTGTTCTCCTAGGTTAGAAATGTCGTAGCCTTCAATCCGTCGGGGTGCGTCCTCCAGTCCTACCAACCGAGCCAATTGGGCCAGTCCCTCTTCCTGCATCTTCTTTGCCCGCTTTTTGGCCAAGAGTTGTTCTTCCAGCTTCATCCGGGCATTGCGGGCCACCAGCTGCATTAACTCCTTCAGTCGGCCCCGCTTGGGTACATGCAAAACCACCTTCTTGCCCCGCAGTTGGCTCAGCCACTGGGACAACAGGTCTGCGTTGGCCACCTCCTCCCCAAGGGCGATCTTGGGGGGAATATAGGACGCCCGGGTATAATGCTGCTGGAGGAAAGCCTCTAAAATCTCGGAGCCTGTAACCTCCCCCTGGGTCTCCATCAGAAAGTGGTCCCGCCCGATGACCCTTCCTTCCCGGATATGAAAGACCTGGACACAGATCAGATCCCCTTCCAGGGCATAGGCCACCAGATCCATCTCCTCTTTGGTGCCACTGGCGATCTTCTGGGGTTCCACTGTCCTTTGCAAGGCAATAATCTGATCCCGGAGTTCCGCGGCCCGTTCAAAGTCCAGTTGGGCGGCAGCCTTTTCCATCTGCCCGGTAAGGCGTTTGATGATTTCGTCGGCATTGCCCTGAAGGAAAAGACAAATCTGGTCCACCAATTCCCGGTAGGCCTCCTCGCTGATCTTGCTGCAACAAGGGGCCCGACAGCGGCCAATATGGTAGTTCAGACAAGGCCGTGATTTGGTGGTTAAGGGTCCCCGGCAGGTTCGGGTGGGAAAGATCTTCTGCAAAAGGTTCAGACTCTGCTTCAGGGCTCCCACATCAGTGTAGGGTCCGAAATATTTCGCGTTGTCCCGTCCAATCCGCCGCACCACCTCCACCCGGGGAAATCGCTCCTGGACGGTCACCCGGACGTAGGGGTAGGCCTTGTCATCCTTCAACCGAATGTTGTAGAAGGGTTTGTGTTCCTTAATCAGGGTACTCTCCAGGATCAACGCTTCCACTTCGGAATCGGTGACGATGTAATCCACATCGGCCACGCGATTGGCCAAGGCTTGGGTTTTCGGTGATTTTTCCCCCTCTTGGAAATAGGAGCGGACCCGGCTGCGCAGAGAAGTGGCCTTACCCACATAGATCACTTCCCCGTCCTCGTCCTTCATCATATAGACACCGGGCTTGGGGGGAAGCATATCCAATTGCTGTCTCAGTCGTTCACGCTCCATATCCTCACCTACTCCTATCCCTCTGCAAGATGCGGCGCAGGAATTGTCCCGTGTAGGAGCTGGGGTGATCCGCCACCTCCTCCGGTGTACCGCAGGCCACGACCTCCCCGCCCCCCGCACCCCCCTCGGGACCCAAATCGACGATGTAGTCAGCAGTCTTAATTACATCCAGGTTATGCTCAATCACCAGCACCGTGTTCCCCATCTCCACCAACCGGTGCAGGACCTCTAGCAATCGCTTAATGTCCGCGGCATGAAGGCCCGTGGTGGGCTCATCTAATACGTACAGGGTCCGACCGGTGCTCCGCCGCTGCAGCTCCGTGGCCAATTTCACCCGCTGGGCCTCTCCACCGGAGAGGGTAGTGGCCGGCTGGCCCAGGGAAATGTAACCCAGGCCCACATCGTTCAAGGTCGCTAGCTTCCGCTGAATCTGAGGGATGTTACTGAAGAAATCCAAGGCCTCCGCCACGGACATCTCCAAGACGTCGGCAATACTCTTACCCTTATAGGTGATCTCCAAAGTCTCTCGGTTGTACCGTTTGCCCTTGCACACCTCACAGGGCACGTACACATCGGGGAGGAAATGCATCTGGATCCGGATGATCCCATCACCCCGACAGGATTCACACCGACCGCCACTGATATTGAAACTGAAGCGGCCCTTCTTGTAGCCCCGCATCCGGGCTTCGGGGGTCATGGCAAACAGCTCCCGGATATCATCGAAGACGCCGGTGTAGGTAACCGGATTGGACCGGGGTGTGCGCCCGATGGGGGACTGGTCAATATTGATCACCTTGTCCAGGTGCTCTTTCCCCTCGATTCGGTCGTGGGCCCCACCGTGACCGGCGGCTCGGTTCAGGTCGTGGCGCAGCTGTTTGTATAGGATTTCGTTTACCAAAGTGCTCTTCCCTGAACCCGACACCCCGGTGACGCAGACGAAAGTGCCCAGGGGGATGCTCACCGTAATATCCTTCAAGTTATGCTCCCGGGCCCCCACCACCCGCAAAACCTTTCCGGAACCCTCCCGCCTTTGTTTGGGGATCGGAATGTACTCGGGATCCGACAGGAATTGTCCCGTGAGGGAATTGGGATTAGCGATAATCTCCTCCACGGTCCCCTGGGCCACCACCTCACCGCCCCGGGCACCAGCCCCCGGGCCAATGTCCACGATCCAGTCCGCAGCCCGAATGGTATCTTCATCGTGTTCCACCACGATCACCGTGTTGCCTAGATCCCGCAGTCCCTTCAGGGTGTCGATCAACCGCTGGTTGTCCCGCTGGTGCAGCCCAATGGAGGGCTCATCGAGGATATACAATACCCCCACTAGACCGGAACCAATCTGGGTAGCCAGCCGGATCCGCTGGGCCTCCCCCCCCGAAAGGGTATTGGCACTGCGGGAAAGGGTCAAGTAGCCCAGGCCCACGTCCACCAGGAACTGCAGCCTGGCCCGGATCTCCTTCAGGATTTGCCGGGCAATCTGCTCCTCCCGCTCAGTCAGGGACAGGTTCTGGAAGAACTCCAAGGCCTCGGTAATGGAGTAATCGGTAACCTGGGCGATGTTGAGCCCGCCTACCGTCACCGCTAGGCTCTCGGGCCGCAGCCGCTTGCCCCCGCAGGTCTCACAGGGCAGCTGTTCCATGTAGGGATTGACTCTATCGGGAACGCTGCCGTTGTTGCCGTTTTCCTGCATATACTCCTCCAAGTACCCCACGACCCCCTCAAAGGCCACCCGGAAAGTCCTGGTCTGGTGGCGCTGGTTGGTGTACAAAAAGGAGACTTCCTTACCCTTTGTCCCGTATAAGAGAACGTCCAACTGCTCCGGCTTCAGCTGTTCCAAGGGTACATCGGGATCGATCCCATACTCCCTGCAAACGGCCCCCAGGATCCCATGAAGCCACTTGCTATTCCGATCCGCCCAGGGGATGATCCCCCCCTCATTAATGGAGCGCTCCAGGTCCAACACTAGCCGGGGGTTAATCTCCATCCGGGTCCCTAACCCATCACAGGCGGGACAGGCTCCATAGGGGGCATTGAAGGAAAACATCCGGGGCTCTAACTCTGGCACACTGATGCCACAGTAACTGCAGGCCAAGTGTTCAGAAAAAAGTAAAGTTTCCTCCCCCACCACATCGATGAGGACCACACCTTCACCAGCATGGAGGGCCGTATCCACCGAATCGGTGAGGCGGCTTTCGATACCTTCCTTAATCACGAGCCGGTCCACCACGATCTCAATGTGATGGATCTTGTATTTGTCCAACTGGATGTCTTCGTTGACGTCCCGGACTTCACCGTCCACCCGCACCCGGACGTACCCGTCTTTACGAATCTGCTCGAAGACCTGTTTGTGCTCCCCCTTGCGTCCCCGCACCACTGGCGCTAACACCTGGATCCGCGTACCTGTGGGCAGCGCCATGATCTGATCCACAATCTGGTCGATGGATTGGCTTTCAATGGGCCGTCCACATTGGTAGCAGTGGCTCTTGCCAATGCGGGCGTAAAGCAACCGCAGATAGTCGTAGATCTCTGTGACGGTCCCCACGGTGGACCGGGGATTGTGACTGGTGGTCTTCTGATCGATGGAGATGGCTGGCGACAAGCCCTCAATAAGCTCCACTTCCGGCTTGTCCATTTGCCCCAAAAATTGCCGGGCGTAGGAAGACAAGGACTCCACATAACGCCGCTGCCCTTCCGCATAGATGGTGTCAAAAGCCAAACTGGACTTGCCCGAACCGGAGATCCCGGTGAACACAATCAACTTGTTCCGCGGCAAATCCAGATCGATATTCTTTAGATTATGCTGTCGTGCTCCGCGAATGACAATTTGATCACGCATGGGCACTATCCTCCTCACCCACGGGTAACGCTCGGAAGCTTTCTCTCAGTTGGCGGATCTGGTCACGCAACTCTGCGGCCCGCTCGAACTCCAAGGCCTGCGCGGCCGCGAACATCTCCTTTTCCAACTCCTTGATGGTCTTGGCCAGATCCTTCGGATTGGTGACCAGTTCCCGCGTAGACACCGGTCCTGTGTCCGGCGCCTCGATCCCCACCCGGTCCCGCACCGCCTTCTGCACCGTCTGAGGAGTGATATTGTGCTCTTTGTTGTATCTTTCCTGGATGGCCCGTCGGCGGTTGGTCTCGGAGATAGCCCGCTCCATGGCCTCGGTGATCCGGTCGGCATACATAACCACCCGACCGTGGACGTTGCGTGCCGCCCGTCCAATGGTCTGAATGAGAGCCACCTCCGATCGGAGGAACCCTTCTTTGTCCGCATCGAGAATAGCCACCAGGGACACTTCCGGCAGGTCCAACCCTTCGCGCAGCAGGTTAATCCCCACCAGCACGTCGAACTCCCCCAGCCGTAGATCCCGGATAATCTCTGTCCGGGTAAGGGCGTCGATCTCCGAGTGAAGGTAACGCACCCGGATCCCCATCTCGTTGAGGTACTCCGTCAGGTCTTCGGCCATCTTGATGGTCAAAGTGGTAACCAAGGCCCGCTCGCCCCGCTGGATCACCACCCGCAGTTCCTCCAAGAGGTCGTCGATCTGCCCCTCCACCGGCTTTACCACCACCACCGGATCCAGCAACCCCGTAGGCCGGATGATCTGCTCCACCACGATATCCGTCTGACTCAATTCGTAGGGACCGGGGGTTGCGGAGACGAAGATCACCTGGTTCACATGCTCCTCAAACTCATCAAAGGTCAAGGGTCGGTTGTCCAGGGCCGAGGGCAGGCGAAAGCCAAAATTAACGAGGGTCTCCTTCCGGGACCGGTCCCCTGCATACATCCCCCGAATCTGAGGAATGGTCTGGTGGGATTCGTCCACCACCAAAAGGTAGTCGTCGGGGAAATAGTCCATGAGCGTGGTGGGCGGCTCCCCAGGCTTTCGCTGGGCCAGATGCCGGGAGTAGTTCTCAATACCGGTACAGTAGCCCACCTGCTCCATCATCTCCAGATCGTACAAAGTGCGCTGCTTCAACCGTTGGGCTTCCAAAAGCTTTCCCTGGCTTTCCAAAAGTCTCAGCTGTTCTGCCAGTTCCTCCCGGATGGACGCGATGGCCCGCTTCATTTTCTCCTTGGTGGTCACATAGTGGGAAGCTGGGTAGATCGCCACGTGACGTTTTTCTCCCAGGATCTCGCCGGTAACGGGATCCACCTCCACGATCCGGTCTACCTCATCGCCGAAAAGCTCAAAGCGGAGGACGTGATCGTGGTAGACGGGCATGATCTCAATCACATCACCCCGTACCCGAAAGGTACCCCGCTGAAACCCGTAGTCATTGCGTTCGTATTGGATGTCCACCAACCGGCGCAGGATCTCGTCCCGTTCCATAGTCTGGCCATACTCCAAAGACAGGGTGAGCCCCACATAATCCTCGGGAGAGCCCAAACCGTAAATACAGGAAACGCTGGCCACCACAATCACATCCCGCCGTTCGAACAGGGCACTAGTGGCCGCGTGGCGGAGTTTATCGATCTCGTCGTTGATGGAGGCGTCCTTTTCGATATAGGTGTCCGTCTGGGGAACATAGGCCTCAGGCTGATAATAGTCGTAGTAACTGACAAAGTAATGGACCGCATTGTGGGGGAAGAACTCCCGAAACTCGCCGTACAACTGGGCAGCCAAGGTCTTGTTGTGGGCGATGACCAGCGTGGGTTTTTGCACCCGGGCGATCACATTGGCAATGGTATAGGTTTTTCCCGTACCCGTGGCCCCCAACAGAATCTGGGCCTTCTTCCCCGCCAGGATGTTGCTGCTCAGCTTCTCGATGGCCTGGGGCTGATCCCCTTTGGG
>DUMW01000042.1 GCA_012839765.1 Bacillota bacterium | reverse complement strand
CCGCGAAACTGCAATTATCTGATAAGTTCGCGGAATTTTCTGGATCTCCTGCAACGCCACAGAACTTTTTCTCGCGACAACGAAAAACCGTCCCAACCCCACAAACCTTATGTCAAAACCTCAGTATCAAAAACCATGCTGCGCTAGTAAGCGCTTTAATTCACCAATATGCACCTGACCAAAATGGAATACTGATGCCGCCAATAGCACATCGGCCCCCGCTTGGGCTGCGGCAAGAAAATGCTCGAGGGTACCGGCCCCACCGGAGACAATCACCGGAGTAGTCAATCTGCTTTTGATCAGTCGCAGCAACTGCAGATCATACCCACTTTTCGTTCCGTCGCAGGCCTTACTGGTCACCAGCAACCAGCCAGCCCCCGCTGCTTCCACCTCCGCCATATACTCAAGGGCATCTTTCCCCGTAGCAGTGGCACCGCCGTTTATATAAACTTCATAGTGGGAAGGTAAATTAGGATTCAGGTCCACGTCCACTGCCGCCACGACCCGCTCCTGGCCAAAGGCCTGGGCCAATTCCCTGAACAATTGGGGTTTGTTAAAACCGGCACTCCCCACCGATACACGGGTTGCACCAGCCTCCAACACTCGCCTGGCATCCTCCACGCTGCCGATACCCCCACCCACAGTAAGGGGAATATCGATGACCTCTGCTACCCTCTGCACCACATCCAAGGTAGTCCTCCGCTGTTCCACCGTGGCACTGATATCCAACATAGCCAGTTCATCGGCACCGTTCAACGCATATGTACGGGCACATTCCACCGGATCTCCGGCATCCTGCAATTCCACGAAGTTGACTCCCTTGACCACTCGTCCATCCTTCAGATCCAAACACGGCATAATCCGTACCTGAGCCATACGTCCCACTCCTAACAAATAGCTTCCTAGATTCGTTCATCGATTTCCTTCCAGAGGAAAGCACCGCTGGTCACCAGGAACATGGTCATAAAAACACTGGTCACGATGGAGTACAATATACTGAGAAGCAAGAATCGGCGGTTCCGGTTAATCTGGGATAGACCAATTAAGATCGCACCCAAGGCCGGAAACCTGTTTAGAAAGGGTGTCGGCAGCACGATGAACAACCCCATAGCCCCGGCCAGAAAGGAGCCCAACCTCATCTCCAACTCCGTCGGTACCAAAGGTCCCTCCTGGGCAAATCGCAACTCTAGCTTTCTCATCACCGGCAAGGCCTTGGTCAACAACAGGGCCGCAGTCTTCTGATCAATCCTTCGGTTCAGCAGCCAGTTGGGTAACCACGGTGCCTCCAAACCAAGGGCCCGTTGCAATCCCCAGAAAAAAACAAGGAGTCCCGGCAGAATACCACCCCCCGGTGGCAACGGGATCATAACAAACAAGCCCACCAGGATGAACAGAAAACTAAAGCTGTACTGCCCAGCGCAGGCGAACAAATCCCTCAGTTCAATGGAATCTTGCTCCAATACACCGGCCAGTGTATCGGAAAGCGAATTATCCAGCGACATAATCTGCCTCCTTGTCTTCCAGTGTACCACCAGGTGAAACCGATTCGCAAGAGTTTTTGGAACAGACTTGACTCAATCGGAGGACGAATAGGGAAGCACCAAGGCTTACCTTGGACAACATGCACTTCCACCCTATTCCAGACGAACCTTGGCAGCATCCGAGTGGGACCTCGTGGCAAAAACTAAGGGATCCTAAAAAGAAGTGAACCAAGGAAGACAGCGAAGAAGGACTACCTGGGGAGAGGGACAAACCCCTCTCCGAACAGCTTCTATTGGTAGGGAAACTGATTCATATACCCAGCAAACTGTTGCTGTGCCTGCTGAACCTGCTGCAGTTCAGCGGTCTCCAAAGCGTACCAACCCTTGCGGAACATCAGTTCATAGCATTTTCTTGCACATTCGTGGGTCTGGTTGAGCATTCCTAAGACATCCTGATGCAGAGTCTGGTGACTAGCTTCCCGAGCAAAGACATTGTATCCGTCCGTCAGGTACTTCGCCGTAGCCAAGATATCGTTGAGCAGATCACGGTCGTTCAGTTCCGGACCTTTCACCGCAGGGGTCGGCTCCGGGTTTTGAATACGCTGCGACACTCAGGCTTCCTCCTTTCCAGTTACTGCCACACTTTCTGGGGATTGAGGTGTTGATGCAGTTTAACATAATGGGCTTGATGCATCCGACCCGCTTCGTCTAATAGGCTTTTCACTTCTGGGTCCTGACACAAGTTGGAGTAATGCCGGCACTTCTTCATCGCCAACAACTCCCAAGACATCGCGTCTTCTATATACGTCAGGTCTTTACCGGTCAGCACCTCGGGCGGTTTAGTCATGACTGTTTGGGTGTTCACCATGGGGATTGTGCACCTCCTTTTGTCCAAACTGTCTTCAGTTACATTTTCCCCCGACGGAAACCAATCAATGTTAGCAATGATTTCCCATCACCGAGCGTAGGCATCGCTGGGATAGCAAAGCCACGTCTCTTGTGCTAAGATATCTAGTGTTATCTTCCAAGGAAAAGAGGTTCTTGAGCACATGCAAGTTGGTCTAATAGGACTACCCCAAGTGGGCAAAACAACAATCTTCGAAGCAATGGCTTCCGCGCAAGGCAAGGGAGCCTCGCATATGGCCGTAACCAAGGTTTACGACCCGCGGGTGGAACGCCTCAGCGAAATCTTTAATCCCCGAAAGACTACCTATGCCCAGATCACGATCGTGGATCATCCTGGTCTGACAAGCCAGAATCAATCCCAGATCTTCAATAAATTGCAGGACATGGACGTCATCGTCCACATCGTTCGCCAATTCAGTGCACCCCATGTCCCTCACGTTGAGGGCAGTATCTCCCCCCTACGCGATGCTAAGCAGGTCTTCTCTGAGATTATCCTGGCCGACTGGCAGCTGTTAGAGACCAGAATTACCCGAGGGCGAGAGGAAAAGAACCCCAAGAAGCGGGCCATTTGGGAAAGGGAACTTCCGGTGTTGAATCGCTGTAAGGAAGCCTTGGAGGCTGAACAACCGCTCTTCGACCTCACCTTTGATGAAGATGAAGAAGCAATTCTAAGAAACTACGCACTACTGACCATGAAGAGTTTCATCGTGGTGCTAAACGTGGAAGATGTCAACGATCCAGCTGATGATGAACTGGTGACATGGTGCCAAGACCTGAATATTCCCCTCATCAAGGTCTGCGGCCAACTGGAAAAGGAGATTGCCGAATTAGAGCCGGAAGAACAGGCGGATTTTCTGGCTGACGCGGGAATTGAACAACCCAGCGTCCACCTTTTGGCCCAAACGATCTACGACAGTATGAAGCTTATCTCGTTCTTCACAGTGGGAGACGACGAAGTGAAGGCTTGGACCGTCCGCCAAGGAGACACAGCCTTGACGGCCGCTGGAAAGATCCACTCCGACATCGCCCGGGGGTTCATCCGCGCCGAAGTAGTGAATTACGATACTTTCATCACCAAAGAAAGTATGGCGGAACTTCGTAAGGCCGGACTCATCCGCCTGGAGGGAAAGGAATACCTGGTTCAAGACGGAGACATCATCCATTTTCGATTCAACGTCTAATCCTTCACACGGACCGACTACACGGGGGCTGCGGACGTCATTCTGAGGAATCCCCAGTGCACTTTCTCCAGCAATGTCTATCACCCACAGCCCCCTTTTCACAATCTCCTGTTTGACGGTTCTATCCGGGTCCATACGAGTAACGGTTGCATGTTGTTCTTTTCTGGGCTCAATAGTCGTGCACTACCATCTACACCTATACATCCTCAACGAGTTCCACGCCGCATCCAGAGCACGCAACGCCACGAAGCGCATCAATTCCAGCGGCCCTGGTCCAAACACACCAGTCGGAGCATATTCCCAAGTTTGTAGACAGAAAGCAGGAATTTCTAGTTACCCGTGTCGAACTAGTATCCTCGGAAAGGAATCTCTTGCAGTATTTGGTGGTGCTTTACACCTCGTATTTGGTCCCGCACAATAAGGTTACCGTGCCTGCCCCGTTACCCCAGGCCCCGGCAATTTGGCGGTCACACGATAGATTGAACCATACACATTGGCTAACTAAGGTGCTCTTGACAGTTCTCGCTAAAGAACTATCGGACGAGACAGATTCTCAGTGAACTAGGACTAGGGTCTGTACAATTTGACAAGATATGGTATGTTGTTCTATCATAACTAGTAAAGACGTTGTACCATGGAAACATTCACCAGTATCGTCGTGGGATGCTGTAATACCGGTGTCAAATCCAGCATAAGGTCAACCTTAAGCGAACCTGCTCATAATCTCTAAGCAAAAGGAGGTACCACTGTGAAGGGAGATCCAAAGCTTATCGAGACGTTGAATGCTCTGCTAGCCGACGAACTTGCGGCCATCAACCAGTACATTGTACATGCCGAGATGTGTGAGGACTGGGGTTACGGCAAGTTGCACGAGGGTTTTGAAAAGCGGTCAATACAGGAAATGAAGCATGCTGAAATACTGATCGGTAGAATTCTGTTCCTTGGCGGGAAACCAATCGTGAGCAACCTGAGCAAAATCCACATTGGTGAGAACGTTCCCCAACAATTAGAGTTTGACCGGGCTGCCGAGGAGATGGCAATCAAGGCTTACAACGATGCTATTGCGCTTGCCGCTGAAGTTGGCGATCATGCGACACGGGATATCCTCGTTCAGATTCTCAACGACGAGGATCGCCATATGGATGAACTTGAGGAACTCATAGACCAGATTGAGCAGATGGGACTGCCCATATTCCTGACGACTCAAGTTGACTGATTATAAGACAGAAACTCTATTTCGTATCGAGTAGGAGGGGGCGGCAAGCCCCCGTCCTCTCACACCACCGTACGTACCGTTCGGTATACGGCGGTTTGCCAAGCTTGACGAATTTGATGGTAACGTTCGGTGAAGCTCATCATCCCTTGGCTGCTCCAATATCGATTATCCAGGGCTATACTTAGCATCTGAGACACGCGCCGGTGTCCTTTCCGGGCATTGGCCAGTTTGTGTACGGCCCATTCGGGTACACCCAAGGCCCGCAATTCGCGGTATCGGGTTCGGACGCGGTTCCGTTTCCAGACACACATTCTTAGCCTTCGTCTTATCCAGCCTTCGAGCAGTTCGAACTTGCTCGGTGTTTCGGCTAACGCATAATAGCCTAGCCATCCGCTAAGATAGGAATTAAGCTTCCGAATACGGTCCGTCATACTTTCTGGTTTGGTCCGAGAGGTTATCTCCAGTATTTGGTTTTGTGCCCGTTTGAGGGTCTCCGAGGCAAGCCTGATTCCCATCCCACTCTTTCGGTGGTACATGCTGAACCCCAGAAACTTCCGCTTCCATGGCCTGTCAACTAAAACGACGGAAAGCAATTGTATTATACGATCGGGTATTTCCGTTTCCAACCCTGATAGGAAGATCCAAAACGCAGGAGCCCCGCGTGGCTATCCCCCTGATGGAGGAATTTCCAACCCTGATAGGAAGATCCAAAACCCTCGTTACACTGGGATTTTGCTACAGAACCAGAACACTTGTTCGATATGCGTTAAGATGGACAGATGTCGAAAAACCGCTTGATTAAGTCCTTTCATGGTTTTTGTCATCCTTCTTGATTCGCGTCGACCCCCCAGGGATTTTGCGCTATTGGAGGTCGACGCGAAAAACCAAACGGATAGTTCTATATTCTCCTCTTCCGGCCCAACTCCTTCCAGAACACTGTTTCCCACCTGCACTATTTAACGAAAATATTCTCCTGAACAATCCCTAGTCGTTCAAACAGCCCCAAATGATAGGACGCATCAAACAATTCACGCCTGGCATGCGTATCGGTCCCAATGGCTATCTTGCCACCATACTTACAGACAAGTTTTAGCATCAATTCGTCGCAAGAGCAAATATAGTGAGAGTTCAGTTCCAGTGCAACGCCAGCCGCCGTAACTTGCTGCACCACCCTGTCCAATACCTGGAGTGGAATCTCCCCGAGTTTGCGCTCTAGGATCCGGAAGGGGTGCGCAATAATATCCACTGGATAGCGCAGCAGGTCATTGATTTGCTGCCAAAAGGAAGCAAGAATCTCTTCTTCCGTCTGTCCCGACAAGTGATGAATTGCACCTAGTATGATCTGGAAATGGGGAAGGTACTGCTCTTCGATGGTGAGATCTCCCCAACTGGTCACCTCAATCTCGATTCCAGGCAGGAAGAATTCTCCATCCAGCTTGGATAGCATCTCCAAGTATCGCTCTACCTTCTCCAGTCTATAGTCCCTATACTCCTCAAAATACCTAGGATCCTTGTGCCATTTGAAACCCCAGGCAATCTCATTTGGAAAGGCAAGGTTAAAACCGTGATCCGTAATGGCCACACGGGACCACTCCGTCTCCTGAGCCAAATACCATTCCAAAGTGAGATCCGAATCGGCACAATAGGAAAAACCAAGATTACCGGTATGATTGTGATAATTCCCCAATCTCATCTACATAGCCCGGTGAAAGCCTTCGTACATCCACCGGAACTTACCCTCCTAAATTCTCTTGATCATCTGCTTCAAAAACGCATATGCCTTTGCGGCATCTTCTTGAAAATCGGTCACGGAAAACTCACAGGAAATCCGGCGGTCATAACCAATGCTCTTTAGCTCTGCAAAAAAGGAGGCAAAGTCATAGCTACCACTCCCAGGGTACCGTCGACCGGAGTCTGCCACATGCACATGGTACAAAAGATCGCCAATCTCGCTGATCACCTCGAAGGGCTCTTCTTCCTCCATCATGTGCCAGATGTCCAGCGTCAATCCCAGGGATGGTTGGTTCAATTCCTTAAGTAGCGCATGGGCTTCCCGAAGGGTGTTAATGATGTTGCCTTCTTTTCTCCGTAGGGGTTCGACACAGATATGCAAATCGTTGAGAGTGGCCTGACGAGCAACCATAACCAGAAACTCTTTGATTTGCTCCCAGGCTTGGTCCGGAGGAAATCCTTCCGGATAGGATCGAGCAGGACCGCTACCAAAGACAATCAACTCTGCACCCAGGGCCTTCGCCCGTGGCAGCACCAAGTTTATGTACGTCTCTATGGCCGCAAAATCCCGCTGCGGACCGGTTAGCTTTAGATTGCCGGGAATAAAGCAGTTAAAGGCATCTACTGTAATCTCGAGATCCTGGAACTGCTTGTACAGTCGTTCAAAATCGTCTGAATCACCGGACAAGGTCATTGCTACATTCAACTCCACATAGTCGTAGCCTATCTCCTGCACCAAACGGGCTTGATCAGGATTGCAACAAATCCCCAGTTTCATCTTGAACTCTCCCTGAACTTGATGTGTGGGAAACTCGAAATGAGAGGAGAAGTCTAGAGGACACCGTCCATGGTGCCCCTAGACTTGGAATACAAGCCTTAAAACTGCACCTGTGGCACTTCCCTGGCCTGTTCCGAAGCCTGGAAGTAGGGATACGGATCTTTACCAAACATACGAGCAATCAAGACCGTAGGAAAGCGGCGAATACTGCGGTTCCATTTTTCCACCGCTTCATTGTATTCCTTCCGGGCATAGGCGATGCGGTTTTCAGTACCTGCCAACTCATCCTGTAAACGAATGAAGCTGGCATCGGCCTTCAGCGTAGGATAGTTTTCCACCACCATTAACAACCGACCCAAAGCCGTATCGAGGCTGTTATTGGCCTCCATCTGGTCCTCCGGAGTCTGAGCGTTTAGCAAACGACTCCGCGCCGCGGCGATATCCTCGAAGATCTGCTGCTCGTGGCTGGCAAACCCCTTGACTGTGTTCACCAAGTTCGGGATCAGATCCGCCCGGCGTTGCATTTGGTTTTCCACCTGGGCCCAAGCGGCATCGACACCAGTCTCCAGATTCACCAGACTGTTGTATTGACCAATCACCACAATCACCAATAGTAATACCACAATACCAGCAATAATGAGACCTTTTTTCACCATCATTCCTCCTTAGAATCTGCGGCTTGCTCCGCCACCACCGCTTCGACCTCCGCCAAATCCGCCAAACCCACCGAACCCACCGCCGCCACGGGGACCGCGCGTGGGCGGTACGTAACCTCGGCTGCTCCGTCTCCCGGGTCCCATGATAAAGGGCGTACGGGAACCAAAGATCATTAGCAACATCATGAGTATGAAAAAGCTCACCACTGTCTTCACGAAATCATTGTCCCGTTCCTCGGCTAACTCAAATTCTTCTCCGGAAAGCTCGGCCACATAGGCCTTCATTCCGGTTAGCAGACCTTGCCCCCACTGTCCTTCGTAGAAATAGGGAAGGACGTATTGATCCAGAATGGCACCTACCTTACCGTCTGGCAAGATACCCTCCAGTTGGTAGCCCACCTCCACCCTAATCTCCCGTTGCTCCTCCCCTAGGATCAGAAGCATCAACAATCCACTGTCCTCGGTACTGGAACCAATGCCCCAATCATTAAACAGTTCCACCGCGTATTCCTCAATACTCATCCCCTCGGTAGAATCCAGGGTGACTACGGCAATCTCGATGCCCTGTTCCTCTCGTACTTTGCGGGCCAGGGCCTCCATCTCGTTCTTACTCTCCGGATCAATAACATTGATATAATCATTCACAAAGCCCACAGGCCGGGGAAAGGCGGCAAAGACGTTCCCCACCAGGAGAACGAGTATTAACACCCCCCCTAACCCAATCCGTACACCCTTTTTCATTAACCGTCATCCCTTCGTCTGACAACCACAACTATGCAATAACTATATCATATTCAAACCCCTGGGGAAAGAGTGCCCCATGTCTGTCCTTGCCCACTTTAAGACCCTGTCCTCCCAGTCCCTGACCCTAGGAAACCTTGTTCTATCCTCACTCCCAATTATTTTTCCAAGGCAACAGATTCTTCGATGGTTCCACGATCATTTGCGCTAATTTCCGCCCTTTGTTAGAATTAGACTGGAGTCTTGAGGAGGTAATCCCATGGAACAGATTCTCGTTCATTACAATATGGACCAGATCAAGGACCAACTCTACCTTGTCCTACTCAATCTGTCTTTGCACACCAGGTTGACCCCATCGATGAAGGTAGGTATCAAGCCCAACCTGGTGGTGGCCAAACCCGCCGACAGTGGTGCGACCACTGACCCTCGGCTAGTGGCGGCGTTGGTTGCTTTCCTCCAGGACGTTGGCATAAAGGACATCACCATCATGGAAAGCTCCTGGGTAGGGGACGATACAGAACGGGCCTTCAAAGTATGCGGATATACCGAAATCAGCAAGCGTTTTGGAGTCCCTTTGGTGGATCTGAAGAAGGACAAAACCCGAAAAGTGACCTACCAGGATCTGGAACTGGAAGTTTGTGTCTCACCTTTGGAAGTGGATTACCTCATCAATCTCCCGGTGTTAAAGGCCCATTGTCAGACGAAAATCACCTGTGCCCTCAAGAACATGAAGGGTTGCATTCCCGACCGGGAAAAACGGCGTTTCCACACCTTGGGTTTGCATCGGCCCATCGCTGTACTAAATAAGGTTCTGCCGCAGCATTTGGTGATTGTCGACGCCTTGGCCGGGGACCTCACCTTCGAAGAAGGCGGCAACCCGGTGCACATGGACCGGATCATCTGCGGACACGATCCTGTAGCCATCGACGCCTACGCAGCTAGGCTCCTTGGATACGATCCGACGGAAATCGAGTATATCGTCTTGGCAACGGAACTAGGGGTGGGAACCCAAAGGTATACGGTGACTTCCTTCGGAACCCCAAGGCCGATGACCGAGGCAAAACCCACCCGGCTACATCAAAGGCTGGCTAGGTACGTGGAAGCCAAGGATGCCTGCTCCGCATGCTACGGCAGTCTGCTCCACGCCCTGAAACGATACGAAGAACGTCATGGGGCTTGGCCCCAGGGCAAAAAGATTTTAATTGGGCAAGGATACAAAGGCCAGAAGGGAAACGAACTGGGCATTGGTTCCTGTACCCGAGGCCACAGCCACTACCTGCCCGGCTGTCCGCCCCAGGCTTTGGATATCCTCCAGTTCCTTGAGGAGCATACCCTGTAGCTCAGTCGGCAGAAAGCCACAGGAAAGTGTAGACCACCAGTTCCTTATCCTGTTGAGTGACCCGAACTGTGCTTTCCTTAAGGCCTGGCAAGTCCGTATCGGTAGTAGCGATTTCCACGGAAAATCTATCGGAGATCCTGGCCAGAACATCCGGCCCGGGCGTATTGCCTTGGCTTGTGGTGTACTCCACCACATTGCTGACAATCCGGTAGGCTTCCGCTAAATCAGATGAAGCTTGCATCCCCCGATGCATCATCGCCACAACACCATACAGGGGCGGTACTAGTATGCCGATGAGCAGAATCACCACCAGCACTTCGATGAGAGAAAAACCCTCGGCACGTTCTAACATGAACTCACCTCCGCTGGGCGTTACGCAAAGCCACAAAGTGTATCACCCGACGCGGTTTGCTGCCCGCGCCCACCGCAGCCAATTCTAGGGTGATCTCCAACAGGGACCCATCGGTAATTTGAAAGGAAACCGAGGTCAAGCCGGAAAGGACGGATACTTCCTTTCCTCCTTCCACCTGTCGGTAAAGAGTGTCCTCTCGGAAAAGGTAGACGATCTCTCGTCCTGCGAGGTCTTTGTAGGCCAAACCCGTACCCGCACCTAAGGGAGTGGCTTCGCTGGCTTGTACCAAACCCAAATAGCGAACCTCATCGTAGGTAAAGCCATAGGATAGCTCCATCAACACCGCGGAGAGGTTCTGCTCCGCCTCGTACCAGCTACTTACGCGCCTGGGCACAAAGGCACCGGAAGAAACCACCAGCAAGATGATCCCTCCCACAATACCCAAGACAGATATAACCACCAACAATTCCATCAGGGTATATCCCGCTTCAGAAGATCGACAAAAAACCGAGCTCTTCATATCCTGTGTCTCCTGTGTGCTCACCTGGCTTGGGAGCCCTCAACCCGTTGGTGCTCCACCCGTTTATCCAGATCCAACCGGTAAACCACAAGCCGCTGCGCCAATAGTTCTGCCAGCCAATCATGGCAGGTGAAAACGAATACCTGGCGTTGTCGACTGATCTTCTCCAACAGAGAAAGGGCCTGGAGAATTCGAGACCGATCCCAATTTACGAAGATCTCATCGAGGAAGACCGGCAGGCGTTCTTGCCCTTCATCCAAATGTTCGGCGATGGCTAATCTCAGGCAAAAATGCACCTGATCCTGGGTCCCACAACTGAGATCAGTAATGGAGATTGGCGCGTAAATATCGGAACGCTTCACCACCAACTGAGGTGAAGAACCACCTTCTTCAAAGAATACCTGGGTGTAGCGCCCCTGGGTGATCGTAGCTAAGTATTCACTGGCAATTCTCAACACGCTGGGTTGATGCTTTTGACGAAACCGACGCTCCGCCTCCAGGAGGATGGCACTGACCAACTCCAACCGATCCCGCAGCAGGGTTGCCTCCCGCAACTCTTCCAGACAAGCGGCAATTTCACCATCCACCTCTCCCAAGGTGGGATACCGCTCCAGTTCGGCACGCTTTATCGCCAAATCCGCCAGGCGGTCTTTACACTGTTCAAGTAACCCCCCATCCCCTTCAATGGCCTGGAGCCTGTCCTTGGCTTCCTTGATCCTTTCACCTGAGAGGATCCCAGCTGCCACGGCCCTTTGGACCCTTTCCCGTAACTCGTCAAGATCGGGATAGGATTGTGTAAGCTGCTGGGTCAAAAGGGCGCAGGCCTGCAAATCTTTTTGAGCTTGGCTGGCAATTGCCAACCCCTGGCTCAGATCCCCTTGACCAATCCTTAATAGTACCTCCTGCCACTGTGCCTTTCTTGTCGCGAGGGTCCGGTGCTGATCCTGTAACAAGGCTAACCTTTCTTCCAAGGCCCGTTTTTGAAGAAGCCTTTGGTTCTGCGCCTCCTGTCCCTTGCTAAGCAGCTCACCCATCTGCTGCAACTGTGCGAAAACCGGCCCCGAAAGCCACAACTTTTCACCCAATATATTGACCCTCTGGGAAAACGCAGTCAAGGCCCGATTCGCTTCTTGCCAAGCTGTTTCTAACCGAGCTCGTTCTTGGCAAAGGTTGTACAACTTCTCTATCCTTGCCAGGGTTGACTCCTCAGCCAGAGGGTCTTCGGGAAGCCCTGTCAAGGTCGCTAGGCGGATAATCTCCTCCCGTTGGGTTTGGAGTAGTTTTGCTTGGCGATCGTACCATTCCTTCCAAGCTAAGGACCGGGCAATGCTCACTCCCGCCAAGGGAGCCGCGGCCAGGTAAAACCACGGGGAAAAACTCATCCCCAACAGGATACATAAAAAGGCCAAGCCAAGGCTCACCCAGCCTAAAACCATGGTCGGCGGAGAAGTCGCCTCCAAGTCGGCATTAAGCTGACGGATCCTGGCGGTAATAGCGTCCAAAAGGCCAGCTTCCAGGGCGGTCACCCGTCGAACCAGGTCACCTGGTCCAGCTAAGCTTTCTACAGTTCCCTTCAGCTTCTCATCAAGGCGGTGTAAGTCCTCCTGGAGCCGTTCTAGCTGTCTTTGCTGTTCCGCATAGAAGGGCTCCTCTTTTTGCAGGGCCCTAATCTCTTCCGATAAACCCATCGCCTGTTCAAGGGTGGGATCCAGCGGGGCCAGTTGCTCTATCCGGCTCCTCAACTCCCTTTGCTGCCGTTCGTTTTCCCGCAGTTGGTCTGTAACCCCTTGGAACTGCTCTTCGATTTGCTGCGGAAGGGAAGCCACTTCCTCTTTCCACCGGGTTTTCGACAGTTCCTCGATCCGCTGCAGTTGTTCATGGACCGGTTTTAACAAGCGGGCTTCTTCTAGAAAAGCCGTCAGTTGTTCTCGCTCCTCCCGCAACGCCTTGGCCTGCAAACGGAGTTCTTCCTCTTGCCTTTGGATCCCGCGCAACTCATCTTGGACCGTGACAAGGGTACTCCGTTGTCCCTGCAGTTCCTTCACCCGTTCTCTCAAGTCCCGGACCCTGGTGCGCCGACGGTCCTCCCGCCAGAGTTTTCTCGCCTCCCTGGCGCTTTCCTCTGCCACCTCGGTGACGGGTCTAAGAAAACTGGTACCGATGCCGGTAACCAGCTGATCACCAACCTGCTCCCACGTCCGGGGGCCGAATACTTGCATCTGTTCCTGGGTGAGCATGAAGATCTCCCCGAACAGGGCCCGGGGGATGGACACCACCCAGGGAACCGTCTGGTTCCGGAGAGACTTGCTTATACCCTGCCGGAGCAGGCTACCCGCCGGACGCGAGGCCAGGTTCCTCTCAATCCGGTACCGGGCCCCATCATCCAACACCACTTCCACTGCCCCTGCGGGACGGCCACCGGCCCAGGGCACATAGGGAAATTGGGCCTGGTTGGCCGGAGAAAAACCATAGAGCATCGTTACTAGGAAGTTGAACAGGGTGGACTTTCCAGCCTCGTTGGCGCCTTGCACCAGCACCAGGGTACTTTCCCCCAGCTCCACCGTTAAGTCCTTCAGGTGCCCAAAGGCCTCGATCTCAATCCGCGCAATCTGCATAGTCCCACCCCATCCTACTACTCCTTCACCATTTTCAAAGCTAAATCCTGGTCCAAATTGTCCAGCAATTGAGCCAAGTACTGTGCTTTGTTTTCTTCGTTGACGAAGCCTTCCCTCTCCCCGGCCAAAACGGGCAATAGCTCCAACGTCCTTTGGGGGTCCTGCTGCAATTCCTCGTAGATGCTCAAAGCCTCCGCCAGCACATGGGGAGCGTGCTTATACTCCTGCGGGTCAAGAGAACCGGTCAAAGTACCTAGCTTCAATTCCACCCCTAGGGCTCCGGTCTCCCTTCTGATCTCCTCACCCAACTCCAGCCACTGGTCTGGTTCGCCAGCCATCCGGCCTAATTCCTTACTCAAAGGACTTGGCCCAGCGAACTCTACCCGCACCAGCAAATTCTCTGCATCTTTAGGTACAAGGCCCCTAAGCACCCGGAACAGGTCTTCGAAACTCCGCACGTCCCTGAGATCCGGCGTCAACCTCAACCACTGGACCGGTGCCGTTGGGCAAAACTTCACGCGACCGTAGTCTTTGGTCAACTCCACCAACAGCACGCCCCGGGGGCCCTCTTCCTTGGGATTGTTACCAATCAAGCTACCGGAATAATGGGCCAAAGGAGCTTCCAGGACCCTTTGGGGCTTATGGATGTGCCCCAGGGCCCAGTAGTCATAGCCCTTGTTCTGCAAATCCCCTTTGGTACAGGGGGCATAGGGTTCTTCCGGCGCAAGGCTAGATGCCACTTGACAATGGAGCAGACCCACCGTGGGTACAGAGTAACTCAGCTTCGGAAAGGTGGCCGCTAGGTTCTCCATTACCTTAGGCCCGTTGTGTCCGGCACCTCCCACCACACCCACTAGTCTGCCATCGGACTGTACCTCCACCAGCTGAAAGGCATCATCGATGATCACAATATTGGGCCAGGGTAGGCTCCGGGCCTTGGAGTCCGGTCCGCCGTAGTCGTGATTGCCCGTCCCATACACCACCTGCACACCGGCATCTACCAGCCGCCCCAATTCCTCCATCAGCAAAGTCTCACCACGAAAGGACAGATAGTTTTCATCGAAAAGGTCTCCGGCAATGAGAAAGGCATGGGCCCCTTCGGCTAAAGCCAGGGCAACGGCCCGCCGAAAGGAGGTATAGGCCGCATTCAGAAGAATCTTCCTGATGCTCTCATTTTTGGTGGCATAGGGTGCATCCAAGTGACAATCGGCCATGTGGACGAAACGGAACGGAATCAATGCAATCACCTGCTTCCATCTTCCTATTAGATCTTCATCCTTCACCGTCTATTTCCTTCCTCCAAGGTCAGCTGGATTCGGCCTAGTGCCGCTGCCAATTGTCCTCACCTTCTGTGTGCTGCCAGTCTTACCACCGTTCAAGTCATCCCATAGCCCGGGAAATCGGTAGCAGAATACCCTACTGGTTCCCGGTTTGGGAAACCGATGACAACACAGTGACCGAAGGCCACCGCTACCCTAGACAATGGATCCACAATGGAATATCCTTAAGGTGTAAACTCCACGTGACTTGCCCACGGTGGATCGTTTGGTCAATTCCACACCGAACTGGTTGAGTATCGTTACAAGAAGGGATGAACCTTATGGATGCAACACTGTTCAAGCTGCTGATTCCCGTCATTTTCCTGCAGGTGGTCCTGTTGGTGGCAGCCATGCTAGATCTGGTAAAGCGCAAGGAAGTGACCGGAGGTAACAAGCTGATCTGGGGGATTGTCATCCTGTGCTTCTCCATCATCGGCCCCCTAATCTATTTCCTCTTCGGCCGAAGGGAGGCCTAGTCGGTGAAGGCGATCGTAACCCAAGACCTAACAAAAAGGTTTGGTAACCTCACCGCGGTGGATAATCTCAGCCTAGAGATCCCCCAGGGTATAGTCTTCGGATTCTTAGGTCCCAACGGCGCAGGAAAAACCACCACGTTGAAGATGCTTTTGGGTTTTACCAAACCTACCAACGGTAGAGCCTGGATCATGGGAGAAGAGGTGGACACGGGTACCTACCGTCGACACATAGGCTACCTGCCCGACGTCCCTAGCTTTTACAACTGGATGAGGGCCGATGAGTTTCTACTATTCATGGGAGAACTGGTGGGTATGAAGGGCCAACCCCTGCGGGAACGGGTGACAGAATTACTAAAACTGGTCGGGTTGTCCCAGATAAGGACCAGGATTGGCGGCTTTTCCCGGGGCATGAAACAGCGGTTGGGGCTGGCCCAGGCCCTCATCAACCGTCCCAAGGTGCTGCTTTTGGATGAGCCCACCTCCGCCTTGGATCCCATCGGTCGCAAGGAAATCCTGGAGCTCATCCGTTCCATCGCCGCAGAAACCACGGTAGTCCTCTCCACCCATATCCTGGCCGATGCGGAACGGATCTGTGATCAAGTGGCCATCCTGGACAAAGGAAGACTTTTGGTCCACGCAACGATGCCAGAACTGAAGAAACGGTTTTTCGATTCTGTGTTCACTCTGCAGGTAGCCGAAGAGCCCACTCCCCTGCTTGAGCGACTGAAGGAAGCACAATGGGTACTGGAGGCTAGTCTGGAATCAGGCAAGCTTAGGCTGAGAGTCCAGGATCCCGCGGCGGCCCAGTACGGACTGCCTAGGCTCATCAGTGAGCTGGGCTTTGGCTTAGTGGACTTCCAAATGCAGGAGATAACCCTGGAAGATATCTTTGTAAGGTTGGTGAGGGAAAATGGGCAGTAGCATTACATTACTGAAGAAGGAATTCAAGGAGATCTTGCGGACCTATCGGATCTATGTAATCCCCACCATCTTTTTGCTCTTTGGATTGACCAGTCCTATTATCGCCAAACTAACACCGGAACTGCTCAAGTCCATTGCCACGGAATTCACCATAGAGATCCCGCCGCCCACCTGGCTAGATGCCTTTCGGCAGTTTTTCAAGAACATGCACCAGATTGGAGTCATCGTGGTCATCTTGACCCTGATGGGGAGCATCGCAGAGGAAAAGGACAAGGGTACCGCGGCTTTAGTATTAGCCAAACCGATCTCGCGACGCAGCTTCGTTTTGGCCAAATACGGGGCAAACCTGCTATTCTTGGCTGTGGTCTATCTGGTAAGCTACTTAGGATGCTTGTACAACACCACCGTGCTGTTTCCGGAACTGAATACAAAGGCATCGGCACAAGCAGCCTTCCTGTCCCTGGTTTACATCTTCTTCATCGCTTCTTTGACGCTCTGTGCCAGTACCATCAGTAAAAGTGGCCTGGCCGCCGGGGGCTTGGCCATTGGCGGGTTTATCATAACCGTCACCCTTCCGGCACTGCCCGGGGTCCTGAAAACCTACTCACCCGGGGCCCTCACCGGTCTGTCGGATCAAGTCCTCACCGGAGCAATCCCCCTCCAGGAGGCCCTACCGGCAGTGGGAGTTGCCGTCCTCCTCGCCCTGGGACTCGGGGCCATCGGCATCCAGATCTTTTACCGTCAGGAACTTTAGGTACTAACGACCGGTCCCGTCACCGGTCGTTATGCTCCCTTTATTCGTCATCCTCCATCCAGTCATAGTCCCAATCGTCATCATCCCAATCCTCGGACCAATCTTCTTCGTCGTCCCAATCCACCATGTCCCCATACTGCAGAGGTGCCTCTCCGACCCTTTTCACCACTGCAGGCAGGTCTTCGAATTCCTCTGCATCCTGCACATCCTCCACCTTTATGGTAAAGCACCAGTGGTCGCCATAGTCGAAGAGGAACAGCATCTTCTTCCCCTTCTCTGGAAAGACAGATAAAACGCTAGTCTCAGTGACGCTTCCAAACTCGTTTCCTTCCCCGATGTCGCTGAAATACTCGTAGCCTTCGGTGGACTTAGCATAATTCCTCAAGTTATTGTAAAACCCGAACATGTGATCAAAGTCAAAATCGAAGCTGTCGACAATCAAATGGGCCAAGTCATATAACGACCACTCTCCGGGCACCGCCAGCACTCGGTAGGGTTTATCCGGAGCTCGGCCGAAGGGATCGTCTAAGGTTACTTTGAGGACTACTGCACTACGGTCTGACATCAACTCTTCCTCCCTAGGCTCTAATATCACCCAGTCCGGCAGCAAATATGTACGACTAGATGTTATCTCGGTGATTCCTATTATACTACGGCCTCTAGAGGGATAAAAGACTTTTTCGGTAATCCGGGCACGATCCCCCCGGGGCAACAAGCCCCCTGTCCACTCCCTCGACCAGGGGGCCACCCCGCTCCAAACCTAAGACTTAAGCTGTGGCCAACAAAAGCTTGCCCTCCAAAGGCTGTAATGTCACCGGAAGGGCGCCCTTTTCCGTAAGAAAGCGTTGGCCTTCCAGCAAGTCCACAAAGGTACCCTCTCTTCCCAAGTCCAGCTTCAGATGATGGGGCATATCGGTATTGCGATTGAGTAGCACCAGGGCTTGTCCATCTTCTCTGTTTTGTCCGAAGACATCCTTTCCGCCGGTGATCTCCCGTTGAAAGACATAGACGTCGCCCCGGGCGTAGACCGTCTTCCAGTGACCTGTGCGCAGGCAGGGATAACGATGTCGCAGGTGAATCAGTTTCCGATGCCACTCCAGAAGTTCCTGATCCTCCCGGCCCCAGGGATAGGTGCACCGGTTCAAGGGGTCCTTGTAGCCCTCCATACCCGCTTCATCGCCGTAATAGATGCTGGGTACACCAGGGAAGGTCATTTGCAACAGCACCGCCAATCTCATCCGCCGCTTCCCCAGGATCCGCTGCTCCTCCGCAGGATGATACGCCGCTTGTTCATCCATGGTCATGGTCTCCGGATCCGGCGCTCCCTGCAAGATGGTCAGGGCCCGGACCACGTCGTGGCTGCCAATCAAGTTCAGCATGGCGTAGAAACTCTCCCTAGGGTAGTTTTCATAAAGGCTCATCAGTCCCTGGTGCAGCTGTTGACCATCGATCCGTTCACAGAGAAAATCCAGGACAAGACCTCGGAAGGGATAATTCATCACCGAGTCAAATTGCTCACCCAATAGGTATTCCCTAAACCTACCATCGGGCCCCTTCTTATTGGAGGCATCATCCCACACCTCGCCGATGAGGACCCCGTCGGGTTTTTCCTCCTTCACCACTTTCCGCAGTTGCTTCAAGAATTCATCGGGCAGTTCATCGGCCACATCAATGCGCCAACCGGCGGCCCCTCGCCTCAACCAATATTTCACCACACTGTCTTCGCCATGCAAAACAAACTCCAGAAAAGAGGGCTCCAGCTCATTCACATTGGGTAGATGAGAAAAGCCCCACCAGCAGTCGTAGTGGTCGGGGTAGTTGTAAAATCGGTACCAGGAATGATAGGGCGAATGGCGCCCCTGGTAAGCCCCGATGCTAGGATAACGCCCCTCTTTGTTAAAGTAAATGCTGTCGCTACCAGTATGACTAAAGACACCGTCCAAGATCACCCGTATCCCCAGCGCCTCCGCCTGGGTGCAAAGCTCCTGGAACAGATCATTGTCCCCAAACATTTGATCGATTTTGTAATAATCTCCGGTGTCGTATTTGTGATTGGAGTAAGCCTCGAAGATCGGATTGAGATAAAGGGCAGTGATGCCCAGTTTCTTGAGATAAGGTAGCTTCTTGATGATGCCCAGCAGATTACCGCCGAAAAAATCGTTATTCCTTTTGTCCCAGTAGTAGGGCTTTTCGTCCCATTCCCTGTGAATAACCACGTCCTCCTTGGGATTTAAAATGGAACCGTCCTCGGTGCCGTTACAGAAACGATCCACGAAGATCTGGTAAACCACTGCATCCTTGAACCAAGCAGGAGTAGTGAAGTCCCGTCGATACACCGTGATCTGATAGGAATTGCTCGGATGATCAACCACCCTCCCCACCCCACCCTGCTGCAGTGGATTGTTGCAATAGAAGAGGGTTTGTTCGTCTGTATGAAGGATGAAATAATACCAGATTAGCCCTGTCCTATCGGGGCGGTACTTGGCCTCATAGAGGCCTTGGGAGTTAAGTTCCATGGGAATTAGTTGCTCCCCCTCATCGATCCAAAGACGCAGAAAAACCTGTTGGACAGGTCTTTTCGTCTTTACCTTCAACCGAAGGGTGATCTCAGTCCCTTCGGAGACCGCCCCAAAGGGTGTACGGTAAAGAGGATCGTGAGAATTATGATAAATCACCATGTGGTTTCCCTCCAGGTTTGATGTTGGGGGGCATCAATGGCCGGTATCGTACGTATATTTTTGAATGATGTGTATTATGTATTATACATTATACTATATAGATAATTTTCATCACAAGTGACATTAAATACAAGACCCTTTTAGCACTTGACAGGACAACCCCTACCGGTCCATAATATACCCATACCAGTACGGGTATTGGAGGGGTACAGATGAAAGTAAAAATGCCTATGAGTTTCTGGCAGCGATCTGCATGGATCCTGGTGCCGATCATCGCCTTCGGGGGGTTATACTATCACAAACTGGGACTACTTCTCTTGCCTATTATGTTGACCTTGATCCTGTTGGGATTCTTTAGAGGAAAGTATTGGTGTGGAAAGCTCTGCCCCCATGGTAGCCTCTTTGATGTCATCCTGAGGCCCTTTGCACCACCGAAGACCTCAGTCAAGTTGATCGGTTCCCAAACCTTGCGTCTGGGCCTTTTCGTCTTTTACATGGCCATGTTCATCCGCAGAGTCATCAAAGTCCTCCCCTTGTTTGGCACCCTTTCCTTCTGGGATCAACTTGGGTTGCTTTTGGCCATCAACTACTTAATCCCTACCCTGGTGGGCATCTTGCTGGCCCTCACCGTAGGACGCCGGGCCTGGTGCTGGATCTGTCCGATGGGTACCATGCAACAGGCGATCCACTGGCTCGGCAACAAAACCGGTCTCAATCACCGGACAGACCAGCGGGTGACACCGGTAAACCTGGCAGCCTGCAGGAATTGTGGGATCTGCGCCCGGGTCTGTCCCATGGGGATCAACCTTCCTCCCCAGGAGCAACTCACGGATCCCCGCTGCATTCGCTGTGGACTATGTATAGCCAATTGCCCGGCCAAGGTCCTAAAGTTTGAAAATCCCCGCGATAGTGCTGATTTTGAGACTAAACTCTCGGCCTGAAAAGTCGGTCCCGGAGTCGGCGCACCCATTGGTTAAACCGCTGGTAACGTTCTCTATCCAGCAGCAATGCGATCGATACGAGGATCAGGACCAAGATGACCAACCAGGCGGCCGAGGTGTTTTGGGCCTCGGATAAAAGCCCCACCCCGGCCCCGTAAAGAACGGTGGTAACCACCTGGGCCATCAGCTGGGCGCCCCTTTGGGCCTCCTCGAGATTACTGTGGACCGTTCCCACCTCCAGTAGGAGGGCCCGAGGATGCAAGTCCTGGTTGAAACTGCCCCGGCTATAGTAGATGCCCCGGATGAGTCCGGGGTATTCTTGATCCGCATAATGCTTCAAGGCCAGGGCGAATTCCTCGTTCAGCGACATCATGGGATTGCCGGCTCCAATAACCAGTAAAATCTTAGTGAGATCCTCCCCGGCCAACCGGTGGGCATAGACGTGGGCCGGAGGAGAGTCCCGGTGGATATCGAAAAGCGCGTCCACCTTCTGTTGAGTCAATTCCGTAGCGGTCCGACGGGACCGTTGGTAAGCTAAGCCGTCGATGGGCGCGTGGCTGGTATCCCTGTGCAACACCTGGACACCCTCCTCTTCCAGACACTGGGCCATGGTTCGGCCCACCTGCAGAATATCCCCTTCTTCTTTGGCCTGGACCCCACTGGTGGGCAGATAGGCCTCCGCATCATGGGTGTGGTACAGTCCGATCCGGTCGAACCGTACCACATCGGCTGCGGCACCGAGCAAGCCCCGCTGGAAAGTGTCCTTTGGGAATCGTTCCTCCAGAGAAACCGTCTCCAGATATCTAGCTCGGGCAGTTGCCTCCTGCACCTCGAAGATAATATACTTCCGGTTGTCCGGATCAAGGAAGTAATCCCCCACTGCCACCTCCAGACCGGTTTCGAATAGGAGATTACCCGTTTCGTCGTAAATACTTACAAGGGAGCTTGCCGCGGTCCCGTTCACAAGTAAAACCACCAGTAGGGGAAGTAGTAGTTTCATCCCGCCACGCCCATCCTTCCATGAAGTGCGGGTTTAGTATCTCACTGGAGTAGATGTTCTATAACCCTCACGACGTTACGCATCACTCTCTTCCCCATTTCCTGTGCCAAAGCAGGTGCTTGTTATCGTAAACATGGTACTTTGCCGGATCGGAACGTTGACAAAGCTTGCCCTTTACCTTAGACTTTTTATAAATTGCCAACACAGGGGGGGTTTCATGTCCAAAGAGTTTCTGGAGATAATCAAAGAACAGGTCCTACTAGCCGATGGTGCCATGGGCACGATGCTCATAGAAGCCGGAGTTCCCGCGGGCAGCTGTTTAGAAGAAGTGGTGTTGACTAACCCCACTTTGGTACAAAGCATTCATGAACAATACATCAAGCAAGGAGCCCAAGTGATCCAGACCCACACCTTCGGGGCCAATGCGGGGAAACTGTCCCGGTACGGGTTACACCACAAGACAGAACAGATCAATCGCGAAGCGGTGAAAATTGCCCGGAAGGCTGCGGGTACGGATGTGTTTGTAGCAGGATCCGTGGGCCCCACGGGGAAACTGCTGCGTCCCTTCGGGTCTTTATCCCAAAGGGAGGCGACGGAGATCTACTCCCAGCAAATCAAGGCCTTATTGGCCGCGGGCGTAGATCTGCTGATCATTGAGACCATCTCCCAGACCGAGGAAGCCCTGGCGGCGGTACAAGCAGCCCGCCAGCTAGATGCTGACATCCCTATCGTTTGTCAGATGTCTTTCCTGCGGGACGGGAAGACTGCGATGGGAATTGCTCCCCAGACGATGGTGGAAGAGCTGGAAAAGGCGGGCGTGGATGTTTTGGGGGTAAATTGCGGGGCCGGGGTGCAAGCACTGATCGATGTATTACATGCCCTACACTCCTTGACCCAATTGCCCCTGTCGATTCAACCCAATGCCGGATTACCGGAAATTGTGAACCGTCGCACATACTACTACTCCTCCCCGGCCTATTTCGCCAGTAAAGTGCCCGAATTTGTGGCGGGCGGCGCCCGGTTGATCGGGGGCTGTTGCGGCACAAGACCCGAACACATCGGTGCCATGGCCAAGGCCCTACGGGCCCTGCGGCCGGTAACGGTGGTGACGGAGCGTGTCCCAACCCCATCCACCGAACCGGAAGCACTACCCACCCCACGGGAGTCCCGCTTTGCCCGGATGCTGGGTAACCAGTTTCTTACAACCGTGGAGATCGATCCTCCCAAAGGCACCAATCTAGACAAGGTCTTCGCCGGAGTCAAAATGCTGCTGGATGTGGGCGTCGATGCCATCAACATCTCCGACAGTCCCATGGCCCGGGTCCGCCTAAGTCCTATCGCGATTGGCCATCGGTTACTAGAGGAAGTAAACACCGAGTCCATCCTTCATTTCACCTGCCGGGACCGCAACATCCTGGGGATCCAATCGGAGTTGTTGGGGGCCCACGCACTGGGATTGAGGAACATTCTGGCCTTGACTGGGGATCCGCCCACCATCGGTGATCATCCCGAGGCCAGTGGTGTCTTCGATGTGGATTCCCTGGGTCTAGTGCGGATCATTGCCGCGCTGAACAATGGGACCGATCTGGCGGGCAATCCCTTGGACCAGAAGACCAATTTCTGCATCGGCGTGGCCGCCAACCCCGCCGCGGCGAATCTAGATTTGGAGATGCAACGGCTAGAAGGAAAAATCGAGGCAGGAGCCCACTTCGTGCAGACTCAACCCATCTATGACATTAAGCTCCTGGAACGCTTCTTGGATTGTCTGCGGTCCCGATCCATCGAGATCCCAGTCCTGGTGGGAGTACTACCCTTAGTCAGTGTGCGAAACATGGAGTTTTTACACAATGAGGTACCGGGAATTGTCATCCCCGAAGGGGTCCAGGCCCGGATGTATCAAGCCCCACCGGATCGTCAGGCCCAGATGGGCGTGGAAATTGCCCGGGAATTCCTAGTCCAGGCTAGGGAACTGGTGCAGGGTGTGTACTTCATGCCTCCCCTTGGTCGCTACTCCATGGTGGTAGAGATCTTAAAGGGTTTGGAGTAGATCCCCCTTTTCTCACGGCGCCGGGAGGTGGGACCCCCATCTCCCCCCGAACCCGTGGGATAGCCTTCCTTCGAAGGACCATCAAGGTAATTGGGAACCGACCAAGGGATCATCGGTAAGTACACTTGGGTTACAATCACTGTCTTCCCCCTTCACCTTTCCAAGAGAACCCTTGGGGCTATAGCAAGCTTCCAAGCCTAAAGGCTCTTTGCGTAGACCCCTGGATCCACGGCCTGGTGGTCACAGACATATCCTCTCCGGGCATCCACCTGGCGGGAAATCCCAGCCTACGACTTGGCCACTCTAGTCGGTTCCTACAATTAACTTTGGGTTCCCAGGGAGCGAAACTTGTCCGCACGACACCGCCTCACTGGCTGGGCCTCGCTAGTATCTGGGTTACTCACCGATATCTCCAGATCCTTCGACCTACGCTTAATCAGCCAAGACCCGGTGAGGGGGGAAGTGGGATAGTAATATCATGTGGCTAGTAGGCTAGTTAATTGATACATTGGTATTGCGACTGACAAAGAGAGGTCGAACCCCATCACTATCGCGAACCAAGCCATGGTCCAGTTGACTCTGACCCTTTTTCGGCTTCGCTTCAGGGCAGTAACACACCCATACCAAGCCTGCTTATTGTATCTTTACGCTCCCATGCCCTGATGAGAACAATGTCGGTAACTACAATACAGACTGCCAACCCCACCGACATTTGCCAGTGTTCTTCCGCATAACCGCCGTCCTCGCTCTCATACTAAGGGCGGGGTGAAAAATATGGTGTTAACCATCAGATCAATGAAGAAAGAGGCCAGGCAACGGCAGCTTAGTGTCCAGGAAGCCTTCGTCCTCTGGGATCTGTTGAAGGGCAAGTATGATGCCCTAGAACTGAATGAAATGTACCAAACCTTCGCCCATGATGCGGATCTCAAATTCATTTTGGGCCGGCTGATTGAAACCTTTAACCAGCATAAGGAGAGCCTGGAAAAGATCATGAAGGAGTTCTCCATACCCGGTCCCGATCAGTACCGGGGACCTTCCAACTGGGCCGGCAATCCGGAGGCCTTGCGGGATGAGTTCATTGCACTAAACAGTCTGACCCAGCTTCAGAGCCGGGTCCATGGCATGTTGCGGGCCATTCGGGTCTGTATTAATAACGATAGGGTCCGCAAAGTCTTGCTCAAGATGATCAAACCAGAACTCGACCACGTGGAGCTCTTGGTGAATTACCTAAAACTGAAGGGCTGGCTGGCAACCCCACCCCTGTACCCGAGCACTCCTCCCGATGTCACGGAGATCATCGACGTCACCGCGGTGGGCAAGCTGTGGGATCACCTCACCTTCCGATATGACAACATCTGGTTAACCAAGGTCTTCCGGGAGGTGGTCCACGATGGAGACTTTCGCATCATCCTGGAGCGCGGACTGGACAAACTGGCCAAACAAGTGGAAGTGCTAGAAAAAGAGTGCAAGACATTTGGTATAACCCTGCCCAAGCGACCTGCGGAGGTCTTCATCACCCCTAGCAGCTCGGAGGTAATCGACGATGATAAGATCTATCGGAGCATCTTGGCAGGGTTGCAAGGGGCCATGCAGATCCACGCGGAAGCAGCCACCCACACCTTGGTCAATGATCGGATTCGGCATATCTTCCAAGATCTTTTGCTACAGGAACTGGACATGTTCGACAAGTTCGTGAAATACGGGAAAATGAAGGACTGGTTACATCCCTGCCCCAATTACCGGGCGGAATAGCTAGGACCAGGGACCCCGCTGTTTATCGGCTAAAGCTAGCTTCAGGATGCTATCGATTAACTCAGGGTAGGTAATACCCGCCGCCTCCGCGGCGAAGGGAAAACCCTGCCCTTTCGTAATGTCCGGATTGGCGTTCACATCGATAATGTAAGGCTGTCCCTGTTGATCCACCCGCAGGTCCACCCGCCCATAATGCCGCAGACCGATCAACTGAAAGGCCCGGCAGGCCAGCTTTTCATACAACTTAGCCTCTTCGGCCCCAACAGGCGCAGGGCAAATCCGCCGATAGGCCGCCTGCTCTACAGACCCCTCAATCCATTTAGCATCATAGGAGAGGATCCGCCGGTACCCCGGTGGCAGATCTTGGAAGGTTGCTTCAGCCAAGGCTAAGGTCCGCAGATGTTCATCCTCCAGGATGCTGACATAAAACTCCCTGCCCTCCACATATTGCTGAATCAACCACTTCACCGGGTCTTTCCTCTTCATAACAATGGCCTTTAGTTCTTCCGGATTAGTGGCGATGCTATCCTGGGTGATGCCGATACTGCCATCTTCGGCCACAGGCTTAACCAGGACTGGGAAGCAGTCTACCGCCTGCCACCGGTCCAAGGGCCAGGTCTTGGGGACGGGCAGACCAGCGTTTTGCAAAAGTGCATAGGAAACCTGCTTGTTTACGGCATTGAACATACCCACACTGTCTGAACCGGTGAATTTGAACCCCAGTAGTTCTAAGTACCCGGTAAAAAGGGCCTGGGCCTTGCTACTTTCCCTGATACTCTCACAGAGGTTAAACACCACATCCGCGTTGGTATCCGCAAGGCGCTTTAGCTCTTCGGGGAGATTCCTGCCAATACCCAAGACCTTAAAGCGGTATCCCAATTCCAAGCAAGCCCGCCCCACGTCCCTAACTTCCTGCATCACCCCGGCGTGGGCCAGGTAATGTTCATCGGCTCGGTTCACTGGGGTGTTATATGTGATCAGTACGTCCACCATGATACCTCCCTCTGGGGGTTTTCTCCACTAAATAGATGATGCATTCGACAAATCCGGAAGATTACCTCTCCCGCAAAGGGATTCGGGCAAGAAATGACGAATCCTATTCTGGTTTCAAGTCAAGACTAGGTTGAGAAGGTGGTTGCTGGTGGCAAAACCGAGGGTGATCCGGGTGACGAAAGCAGACAACAACTTCCAGTATCTGGAGGTAATCTCCAGAAACCGACGAAAAAGGCACCGTTACGGTGTCTTCCTCGTAGAGACCGTAAAGGGGATCAATGCGGCCCTCCAGTATCGGTGGGATATCCAGGCTTTCATCTACCCTGCGCAGGTGGAGCTTTCACGTTGGGCCCAGGACATCCTGCAGAATTCTAGGGCACCGGTGCACTATGAGTTGAATCCTAGGCTCATGGAAGAACTCAGCGACCGGGAAGAGACTTCGGAATTATTGGCCCTGGCCGCGATCCCGCCCGATGACCTGGCAAGGATTCCTATCAGGAAAGGCTTCCTTATGGTGGTCCTGGATCGACCCAGCAATCCGGGGAATATCGGGACGATCATCCGTTCCTGCGACAGCTTCCAGGCTGCGGGCCTAGTCATCACCGGACACAGCGCCGATCTTTATGATCCGCAGGCGGTACGCAGCAGCATCAGTTCCTTGTTTGCCCTGCCGACGGTCCGGGTGCCTTCCTACCAGGAATTGCTGCCTTGGTTTGCCCGGATCAGGGAGCGCTATCCCGATTTTCAGATCATCGGCTCTAGCGCCAAAGCCACCAAAAAAATCACCCAAGTGGACTTCACCCGTCCCACCGCGCTAATCCTAGGCAATGAAACCAGCGGACTCAGCCACAACTTCCGGGAAATCTGCGATGAAATCGCTAAGATTCCCATCTTCGGTTCCACCAGTTCGTTGAACATTGCCTGTGCCGCCTCGATCTTTCTTTACGAAATCCAGCGGCAAAGATGCGCCGCTCCGCTCATTCCTGGGGAGTAAGCGCGTTTTCCACCGCCTTCATGTAGGCCTTGGAGGTCACCGTGGCACCGGAAACCGCATCCACCACCGTCGATTGTTCTTCGACAATACGTTCAAGCACCTGTTCCCGTACATGATCCAACTGGAACTGGACATCTTTGATCACCCGGATAGACCGGATCATCCCACTAAGCACCGCTACTTCCACGGTGTTGGTCCAGCGGCCGCCCTGGTAGGTGCCGCGGTAGATCCCATCGGGCAAAGCACTGAAATCGACATTGGAAATGGCAAGGATCGCCCCTTGCCTCAAACCACAGGATAGGTAGATCAACACAGCAAGTGCCACCACCACAAGCACGCCCAAAATGCCTGCCATTACTCGCAAAACCGCCACTCCCTTATGTGTCCTGGTCTTGCTGTGCCACCCGGGACCAGGAGAATCCCCGCGTATACGGGCATGACTTTCGTCTCAAAGACTCACCCACAGGCTCCAGTAACGGGCCCCTGTAGATTAGACGTACGTTATCGTCAGTTTGCTCCGGAACTGTCTTCCCCTTGATCTTCCCCACCAAAGTCGCGTTTCCTCCTTTGGGCCCCAAGTCCTAGCGGCTAACAGACGGAAGACCCAGATGAAACTCATATCCCCGTTGGAATTGCAGCAATACTGCGTGATCTATCATCCTGTGTCGCGGTAAACAGCGGAAGGGCAACCGCCAACGTCCAAGGGGAGAAAGACAGATGTCGTCGCTGACCCAGAGGGATATCGCAAGTCTAAACGGGATTTTTCTTTCCACCCCTTCCCTGATGAACACCGAGAACATCCACAATTCTAACCCTGAGGATCCGCGAGATCGCCGAGGCAAACAACTTTCGGGTGGGACCATTCCCTATTAAGCCATCGGACTTGCGCAAAGCATAGCCACCGAAGCCCTTGGCTAATTCCCGTTTAGCACCTTACTCCTATGGAGAACCCTACCCCAACACAAATCTCGTAATAGTGTCGTATACCTTGAAAAGCAATTCAGACATGCGTTTGTCCTTCAGGAATTGTAACTCGACCCTGATGCCCCCGGACAGGATAAGCTTGATCTCACTATCCAAGTCAAGCATCCGGGCCGTCTCCATGGCATAGGCGACAATCGACTTGTACGGTATGGTGCAATACTCGGTTTTCTTGCCGGTCAGCCCCTGTCTATCGGCAATCTGAATCCTCTTGTCCGTGAATACTGCCGCATCTCGAAAAGTCTTGACCGCAAACAAAGGCTCCTCCTGTTCTGTCAGCATATCTCTCAGCTAATCAGGGATAGGAACCTCGATAAAAAAGATCTAGGTCTTAGCCAATGCATCAGCCACAACACATACCCCCTCAGTATAGCCAATTGCCACTATTCGACGAAGGACAATTGGTTCTTTGTATCGATAGCGACGGCAAAACAGCGATTGTAACCACCATCACCCTAACGTGATCATTCCCCGGACCTTAGACGACATGACTTCTTATCTCCTTAGCGACTTTCCGAAGGCTATCCTTAACGCTTTGTTCCTCAGGGTCATCGGTAACAAACCCCGCCGAAGGGTAGACCCATTCGGGTCCGACTCCCCGTGTCATGGTATAATATTCTTGAAATCAGGGATTCCGACACACTCCACGCCCTTAGGGGTTAAGGGGGAATCCACAGGGGGCAACCACCCCTACCGAGCAATGGCCGAAACCAGTGAGCACCCAAGAAGAATAAGAACAAACATGGTACAGATATTCGATGTCGCCCTATGGAGTTGGGATCAAGCTAGTATCTTCGTTAACCACACGGATTCCCGGACCAGAGGGGCTTCGAGAGGTCATACTGTCGTTTATTCCTCAGTACCCACCAAGGGGCTGTGGGATGGAGTTGAAATACGGAACACTATAGGGTGAGCTTCATCTGGGCGGGAAACCAAGACCATTGAAATCAGATCCACAGGGAAACGGACCGTATTGTCCACGTGTTCTGAAAAGAAAAGTCCGGAGGGAGTACGATGACAACGTTAGGAAATCTTATCTGGTTCGTCTTGGGCGGAGGTGCCTTGGCTCTATTGTGGCTGGTGATCGGAATCCTCTTTTACCTGACCATAGTGGGGATACCCATTGGCAGGGCGTGTTTGGAGTTTGCGAAACTATCAGCCTTTCCCTACGGAAAGGAGATCATCCGGGAAACCGAACTGAAAGGAAAAGAGAACATATGTTGGGTTTGGAGAATTGTCAATACCGTCCTTAACATAATCTGGTTCCCCATTGGCCTGGCTTTGACTCTGGTCTACTTCACCTTGGCCATCCTCTACTTTCTAACGATCGTCGGGATACCGATTGCCGTTGTGTATGTTCGAATGGGTCAGTTTCTCCTTGCCCCTGCGGGGTGCAGAGTAGTATCCAAAAGGAAGGCATTGGCCAGCGCAGTAGCCCGCGAAATGGACAGACGCGCTGGGAAAAGACGCTAAGGTCATCAAGTACCCGTTTCCACTGGGTTTCGGCATGTTGTTCTGTCGGTTGTTCAAAGACGTGTGGCTCCGGTCTGGGCTAACTTGGGTAAATCAATCAATATATCCAGTGAGACTACAATATGAAACAGCATATGGTTCCGTGGGTCAGTCTCTTCCTGTCCATCTTGATAAATACGTGGACAATCGTCTTTCACCCCCTATTTAGAAATCGGCCGTTCTTGACGTCGCGGACGGACAACCTTCAGTGGGTCGGGTGCGCCCAAATCCTCTTCGCCGGCGGGTTTGGCCCTATTGGTTATGCCGGGAAGCCTATGCCGCAGGTCACAACATCACTAGGCTTGCTCCGAACCTGCTGCGTGTTATCCTGGTTTCCCTGACCCCATCGGCGATGGATCCATATACCTCAGCAAAGCCGGCACAGATGGCAACGGAAAACAACTACATCCGGAGAATTCCGCTCGTCTCTAACCCAAAAGATTCTCGATTTGTTTGCTTGTTTTCTTATCTAATATCTCACCGGAAAGCGCATTCGAGATAAAGCTTTCAACCTCAGCTGTCGTCTGTTCTTCGCGAATGATAAGCAATAGGTTCAGGATATCAAGCAGTATGGATTTTCGCATGGTCTCTTTCATGGCCATGATATCAAAGGAGATCAGCCTAGAGGCGACGATATCACTCAGACTCGGTTTTGCAGAGACAATTTTCCCCAGCGATTGGATACACTGTCGTACTACGTTGGGTTTCGCGTCGTTCAGAAGCACCAGATACCCGTCAAGGATCTCCTCCATCCGGTTTTCCGTATCCCATCTGACATTTTCCGCTATGAGCATCAAACCAATACTTCGTTGATAGGAGTTTAGACTTTTCAGCTTTTCGTAAAAAGTGTCCCAAAACGGGTAAACGTCGTCAAAAAGCGCCGACCGGTGCTGGAGCAGGAGAAATGCCTGATAGCGCACATCCTCATTCTTTGATGCTAACCAATCTACGAGTTGAGCAATGTCGTTTCCACTCAACGCTCTTTTGACGCCGCAGGCAAATCGCATTCTTGAATTGACACGATACGCTCAAAGTCCATCATCTTACGCGCTCCAATCGAGCATCTTTTTCTCCCAGGTTCCCTTTTCAAGATCGCTCAGGAGTCGAAAGCTGAAAAACAGCGCAAAATGAGGGAAAAGCGCCTCCCCAGGGGGAATTGTCTACGAGGGCTACGACCCCTCGCCTCCCCAAAGGAAGCACCTCTCTGATGAACAATAGTTCGACACCGAAGAGCACGAATCCCTGCCTGATTGAGTACGAGTTTCACCGAAAGTGGCTGTCATGTTCTGGCGAAGCGGCTTTGGAACTACACGCGGGCGGCGCCGATGTACAATACACGCTCCGACGAACTTGTTTACTATCCATATTAGCCTGCTTAATACCCTGGGCATACCGTTGCCTATACTCGAATAACTGGCCGGGCAACCCAGGACCATACGAGTATTGTATCCCGATACTTGACTCAGTGCCTCCTTGCGGTGGCCAAGTGCCTTCAGGAGCATCTGCCCCCAGACTCGGATTTGCCCCATTTTGCCCAAGTGTGAGGTTGACCGCGGGACAAACAAAAAAACCACGGTAGCTCAAAAGCTCCGTGGTTAACTATGTTCAAAACTGGTCGGGCTGACAGGATTTGAACCTGCGACCTCTTGACCCCCAGTCAAGCGCGCTAGCCAAGCTGCGCCACAGCCCGACACCAGTTATACTACCACAATTGCTCCCGATGTGCAACCCCGTTTTGCCGTGATTTTACGCGCTCTGCTCCGCGGAAAGGTCTAATTCGAACTCTTTGTGGATTGCACGCACTGCATCCAAGGTATACTTCTGGTCAATCAGGCAAGATACCTTAATCTCAGAAGTACTGATGGCCTGGATGTTAATTCCCGCATCGTACAAAGCCTTGAACATCTTTGCAGCCACACCGGGATTGCTCACCATACCGGCCCCAACAATGGAAACCTTGGCCACCGTGTCGTCGTAGAGCACATCACTGGCCCCCAGTTCTTCCTTGATCCCCTTCACTACCTCGAGGGTCAGATTAAGATCCGACCGGGACACGGTGAAGAGCATATCGGTCTTCCCACCACGCGTATAGGTCTGAACGATCATATCCACGTTCACACCCTGATCCGCCAAGGCAGAGAACAGTCGGGCCGCAATCCCCGGTTTGTCATCCACATCCACCACGACGACCCGCACGGTATCTTCGTCTTTTGTCACTGCGGTAACCAATACATCTTTTTCCAAGTCAGCTTCACTCCTCACAAAGGTCCCTTCTATCTGTTTGAAGGAGGACCGCACATGAATAACTACCCCATGGATAGCTGCATATTCAACAGCCCGGGGTTGCAGGACGACTGCTCCCAGACTGGCCATCTCCAACATCTCCCCGTAGGAGATCTCCCGCCACTTCCGGGCATTGGGAACAATCCTCGGGTCGGCACTGTATACCCCATCTACATCAGTATAAATCTCACACACCTTGGCCTTCAAGGCTGCGGCCAAGGCCACCGCTGTTGTATCGGAACCACCACGTCCGAGGGTAGTGATCTCTCCATCATAAGTCTTGCCCTGGAAGCCAGCCACCACCACAATATTGTCCTTCTCCAGTTCCTCGAGCACCCGCTCAGGGTTGACCTCCTGGATCTTCGCCTTGCTGAACATCCGATTGGTGTAGATCCCCGCTTGGGGCCCGGTTAAGGAGATTGCCGAATGCCCCATGGCCTGCAAAGTCATGGCCAGCAGGGAAATGGTAATCTGTTCGCCAGTAGACATCAACATGTCCATTTCGCGTTTAGGAGGATTATTGCTCAGTTTTCCTGCGAGGGCGATCAGATCGTCCGTGGTGTCCCCCATCGCAGAGACGACAACAACCACTTTGTTACCCGCCTGTTTTGTGGCAATAACCCGCCGCGCCACATTCTTGATCAATTCCGGATTAGCAACTGAGCTACCACCGTACTTCTGTACTACGATTTCCATCTCTTCCACCTTCCGCTCAAATGAACTCCGTTGATGTCAGCGCACCATGAACAGAGACCTCGGTAACCAAAGACCGACAGGCCACCCCATGCCTTGCGAAAGCCTTGGCCATCGCCTGCGAAACATCGTCACCCTCTTCACCGGCAAAGGCCACCACCGTGGGGCCAGCCCCACTGAGGGCCACTCCATAGGCGCCAGCCTCCTTTGCGGCCGCCATCACATCATCGAACCCGGGGATCAGACCCGCTCGGTAACCCTGGTGCAAACGATCATCCCACAACTCCGGATTTCTCAGCATCTCCAGGTTCCCTTGACAAAGGGCTGCCACCAGCACCGCCACCCGCCCCAGGTTAAACACCGCATCCTTCAGGGGCACTTCCCGGGGCAACACTTCCCGGGCCCGTCGGGTGCTGAGAACGAAATCAGGAATGGCCAGACAGATCTTCAAGGGGACCGTAGGCACAATCCGCTGATAATGGGCCTTGCCAGAAGCGTCGGTGAAAACAGTGACGAAACCGCCTAAAAGGGCCGGCGTCACGTTATCCGGATGGCCTTCCAGCTCCGAAGCCAAAGCCACCAGCTCCCCTTCCCCCAGGCGATTACCACTGAGACTGTTTGCCGCCACCAAGCCGCCTACGATGGCAGTGGCGCTGCTGCCCAAGCCCCTGCCCAGGGGAACGTTGTTCTCCGCCACGACCCGCAAGCCCCGAGGTTGATACCCTACCCGCACAAAGACCTGCTCCATGGCCTGCACAAACAGGTTCTCTTTGGTGGTAGCAATGCCCTGGGATTCTCCCCGCACCTCCACGTGCAGGCCCTCTTCCCCTTCCTCCACAGTGAAGACGTTGTAAAGACCGAGGGCAAGCCCTAGACAATCAAAACCTGAACCGAGGTTGGCAGTGGTCGCAGGCACTTTCACACGGACAGCCATGGGTACACCTCTTCCATCAACATTCAAGTACATATTATAACAGTTTCCGGCATCTAAGAAAACCCACAAAAAAAAGAGAAGACATCGAATGTCTTCTCCTTTTTGAAACCTGGCAACTCAAGAGTTCCTTATCTTACGGCATCCTTTAGGGCTTTTCCGGCCTTAAAGACGGGAACTTGCCGCGAATCGATCTCGATCTCTTCTCCGGTGCGGGGATTACGACCTTTCCTTGCCGCCCGCTGCCGAACTTCAAAGCTGCCAAAACCAACTAATTGTACCTTCTCGCCACGGGCTAACGCCTCGGTGATCGCGGCAAACACCGCATCCACCGAACCGCTGGCCATCTTCTTCGTCAACCCGGTACTCTCTGCCACCCGATCCACCAATTCGGCTTTGGTCATCTCAGTTCACCTCCCTTGTTACACGCTAATCTAACCCTCGTAGTTCCACGCTTTCCTTTGATAGGTTGTCCACCCAAAAGGGACATTATAAGTCTCAACCCAAATAACCATGGGCTTTCCGGCTCTCCCTCGTCTACTGATGTATATTCTACCAATCGGCTTAATATCCTGCTTGCCTAACAAGAATTTCCGAGAATTTCGCAGCTAATGAGGTTCATTTCCGGTCTTGTCAGGATTTGATAGCAATGATTGATCTTAGCAACCTACTCGGTGTATACTCAACGCAGGAGGCGATCAGTCATGAGCACCACGGTGTTAGACCAGATACCAGTAGAATTGGAATTATCCAAAGTCCTAAAATACATAAAGATGACCGAAGACCATCCTGAAGCGCCGTCCATCGCGGAACTGGTGAAACAGGCCCAGACCATTGCCCGTCCTAAGGCCCTGTACAAAGAAGCGTATATCGAGACACGCACCGACGAAAGCATCGTGGCCGAGGGCATTACCTTCCGTAGCCGGGTGCTGGCGGTCAACTTGCAAAACGCCCACCGGTTTATCGCCTATGTGGTCACCTGCGGACAGGAGCTGGAAACCTGGGCCCAGGAGATTCCCGATCTCTTGATGCAATACTATGCAGAGCGGATCAATGAACTGGTCCTAAGACAGGCGGTGGAATACCTGAACCGCCATCTGGAAACCACTTTCCACATGGGCAAGACCGCCCACATGAGCCCAGGTTCCCTAGAGGACTGGCCTATCAGCGAACAAAAGCCTCTATTTCAACTGCTGGGAGATACGGAAGCAACCATCGGACTGAGACTGACCGATTCCTTCCTGATGCTGCCTATCAAGTCCCTGTCGGGAATTCGTTTTTCCACCACCGTGGACTACGAAAACTGCATGCTCTGCCCTCGGGAGAACTGCCCTGGCCGGCGGGCCCCTTACGACCCACATCTGTACGCCCGCTCCTATAGCAAAACCAAGACGGTATAACGAAGAAAAAGGACGGAGATACCAAATCTACGTCCTTTTCTTTCCTTCCCAGATATCGGCTGTTTAGAGGATGATACAAATCAAACCCCCGCTGCCTTCATTAATAATCTTGCTCAAGGTCTCCTGCAGTTTCTCCTGGGCGTGTTCGGGCATCCGGTGCAGCTTGCTGGAGATCCCCTCCTGAATCAGTTCATAGAGGGATTTCCCCAGGAAATCCGAGGACCAGATCTTGCTGGGATCGGCCTCAAACTCCTCGGTGAGGTACCGCACCATCTCCTCCCCCTGTTTTTCCGTCCCCACAAAGGGAGTGACCTCGGTGACAATATTGGCCCGGATCAAGTGGAAGGACGGAGCACTGGCGGTAAGGCGGACCCCAAAACGGTTACCTTTCTTGATGAGCTCCGGCTCATCGAAGGTAATGTCCTCAAGACGCGGACTGACTATCCCATAGCCCCGTTCCCGCACATCGGCAAAGGCCTGGGCAATCAAGTCGTACTCCTTCTTCGCGGCCGACAGTTCCTGCATCAAGCGCATCAGGTGATGGTCGCCCTCCACCGCAAAGCCTGTCATCTCCTGGAGCACTTGGTAGAAGAGGCTGCCGTCCACGAATAGGTCAATAACCGCCTTGCCGGAACCCAAATCCATGGTGGCCAGCTTCACACTCTGCACCGATTCGTACTGCCGGAAAGCCTCCACCGCCGTGGTAACGTCTCGCAGTTTATGGATGTTCTCCACGGTCTCAAAGACCGCCGCACCGAAGCGCTTGCTTAGCTTGTGATCCTCGGCCAATTCGTCCACCCACTGGGGTAGGCGGATCACGATCTCCCGGACCGGGAACTCATACAGAACCCGATGCATGAGTTCCATGATATCCTCCTGGGTCATGCGCAAGCAGTCCATGGGAATAACCGCCACATTATACTTCTCCTCCAAGGACCGGGCCAGGGCCTTGGTTTCTTCCTTCTCGGGGGTGATGGAATTAAGCACCACCAGGAATGGCTTACCCAATTCCTCCAGTTCACTGATCACCCGTTCTTCTGCGGCCACGTAATTCTCCCGGGGAATCTCGGTGATGGAACCGTCGGTGGTCACCACCAGACCCAAGGTGGAGTGTTCTGCGATCACCTTTCGGGTGCCGATCTCTGCGGCCTCTTGGAAGGGAATTTCATGATCAAACCAGGGGGTGCGCACCATCCGGGGCCCGGTCTCCTCTTCGTAACCCTTCGCCCCTTCCACGGTGTACCCCACGCAATCCACCAAGCGTACCCTGCACTTGATATTGTTCGTAAGACCGATCTCCACTGCCTCGTCGGGCACGAATTTCGGTTCCGTAGTCATGATGGTTCTACCAGCCCCACTTTGGGGCAATTCATCAATGGTACGTTCCTTTTCATGGACATCCTCTATTCTAGGTAGCACCATAAGGTCCATGAACCTCTTAATAAACGTCGACTTACCAGTACGAACCGGCCCTACCACCCCTATGTAAATGCTGCCGCCGGTTCGTTCCGTGATGTCCTGGAAGATATCGAACTTTTCCATCGGTAGGTCCCCTCCTCACCGTCCTAATACCCAAAGATCCCAGTCACTGGATATCCTTGACCACATTCAATATATCTATATTAGCTTGGACCTTTGAATATAACCGGGGAACAAAAAAAGCGCGGCCCAAGCCGCGCTTTTTCCTCTTTGAAAACAGCCTTCCTCATTGCCGCTGACCCAATTTGAACTTCAATTCCGAGCCATCGCGCAGCCGCTGAATATTGCTCCAGTGACGCACGATAGCCATGATCCCCAGGATGGCTCCCGCCACCACATAGGCGGTGGACATACGGAACACCAACATGGTGAAGGGTAACAAAACCGCGACCACAAGGGAACCTAGGGACACAAAACGGCTGAAGTAGACCACCAAAAGCCAAATCAAAGTGAGAACCAAAGCCACCTTTGGGGCAATGGCCACCAGCACCCCCAGGGAGGTGGCCACCCCTTTGCCTCCCTGAAGACGGGCGAAGACGGGCCAGTCATGCCCCAGAACCACTGCCACCGCCGCAATCGCCAGCACCACATCACTTTGGTTCAACAGTCTCGCCACAAAAAGAGGAATGAAACCTTTTAAAGCATCCAGAAATAACACCAAAAAACCCAATCGGATCCCAAGACTCCTCGCCACATTGGTGGCCCCCACATTGCGACTGCCCACCTGACGGAGATCGATCCCCGTCCGATACCGAGCCACCAAAGGCCCGGTGAGGATATTTCCCATTAAATAACTTCCGAGAATAACGAGTAGCGAGACCACTGTCGCCATACTTCTGACCTCCTAAACTTCCCCTCGCCCCCTGGTCTCAATGACCACCGGCACTCCGTGGAAACCGTAGTGCTCCCGCAATTGATTCTCCAGGTACCGTGCGTAGGAAAAATGCATCAAACGGGGATCATTGACGTAAAACAAGAATCTCGGCGGTCGTACTCCCACCTGCACTGCATAGTAGATCTTTAGCCGCTTGCCTTTTCGGCTGGGCGGCTGCACCCGGGAGGTAATCTCATTTAGCAGATCGTTGAGTCTACCGGTGGTAATCCGGAGCGAAGCCTGCTCGTGAACATACTCGGCCACTTCCAACACCTCATGGACCCGCTGCCCGGTGGCGGCGGAGATGAACACCAAAGGTGCATAGCTTACAAAGGCAAAGCGATACCGGATCAACTCCTCAAATTCCCGCATGGTCCGGTGGTCCTTTACCACCAAGTCCCATTTGTTCACGGCCAAAATGAGGCCTTTGCCCACCTCGTGGATGTAACTGGCGATCTTCGCATCCTGATCCGTGGCCACCTCGGTGGCATCCATCAATAATACTGCTACATCACAACGATCGATCGCCCGCAGGCTCCGGATGACCCCGTAGCGCTCCACCGGTTTCTCCACTTTGGATCGGCGCCGCATCCCTGCGGTATCTACCAGGAGATACTTTTTCCCCTCCCGTTCCAGGAGGATATCAATAGCCTCGCGGGTGGTGCCGGCGATGTCGCTGACGATAGTACGCTCTTCACCTAGGAGTTTGTTCACCAAAGAAGATTTTCCCACGTTTGGTCGGCCCACGATCGCGATGCGTACATTGCTTTCATCCGCGGGCTCCTCCTCCGCGGGGGGAAGTTGCTCCATCACCAGGTCCAATAGATCCCCAATATTCCGATTGTGCATAGCAGACACCGCGATGGGGTCCCCCAAACCCAGGGCATAAAACTCCACCGCATGCAGTTCCAGCTCGGAATTATCTGCCTTGTTCACCACCAGGAGTACAGGCTTGTTCTGCCGGCGCAAAAGTTCGGCCACATCCTGGTCCAACTCTTGGGGACCGGCTTGCCCATCCACCACCATCAGCACCAAATCGGCCTCCTCGATGGCCATTTGGGCCTGTTTGCGGACGCTGGCAGCAAAATCGTCATCATCGGAGAAATCTATACCGCCCGTATCCACCAGAATGAAGCTGCGCCCCAACCAATTACATTCATGGTACAGCCGATCCCGGGTAATGCCCGGTTCTGACTCCACAATCGCCACTCTGCGTTCAATCAGCCGGTTAAACAACGCGGACTTTCCCACGTTCGGCCGACCCACAATGGCCACAACCGGTTTTCCCATGGGATTTCCTCCTTACTCCGCGGCTAATTCTTCAATGAATCCAGCCATTTCTGCGGCCCCATCCACCAGCCGAATCGGCACGTTCAACCGCTTCGCCACATCATCTAGATGCCAATCGTCCAGGAAGAACAGGTCCTGGTTCACCATCACCCGGGGCAGGACAAGATAATCTCCCAGCTCCTGCTCCCGCAAGGCCGCCACCAAATCCTCTCCCGTGATGAGACCCGTGGCAGTAACCAAGGAACCGAAGAACCGGTTCTCCACCACCACCACATTACACCGGAGGTTGCCAATGCCGGACAAAAGTACAAAGAAATCCTGAAGAAAATAGGCACCCATCTTGCCCGTAGCGATAGTCACCGACTTCTCCCGCCCCAGACGTCGGGGCCAAGTGCACTGGGCCAGCTCCTCCCGGAAGGCGGCCACCATCCCCACACCATTTTCCAGCTGGGCAAACTCCTCGTAAAAGTCTCCCCTAGGGACAGGAGCCTGGGCCAGGTAGTAAAACTCGTCGGATAGCCACAGGAACCGGGTACCGAATTCCTCCAGACACCGGTCTTGCACCTTTGCACAGGCGGCAATCAGCTGCCTTGCCTCCGGTGGGCGAACAGACCGCAACGGGGACAAATGGGTACGGAATCGCGTTAAGCCCACTGGGACCACGGCCACGGATAGCACCGTCGGCCAAAATCTGCGCAAATCTTCTATGGTTCTGTCCAGGATCTCACCGTCGTTCTCCCCCGGACACAGTACAATCTGGCAATGTACTTGGATATTGTGTTCCCGCAGCCAGGTCAAATGTTCACGAATCAAAGCGGCTTTGGGATTCCGCAAAAGCCGCGCCCGCACCTTGGGATCCGTCGCATGGACCGACACATATAAGGGACTCAGCCTTTGGGTGGCGATCCGCTCCCAATCGGACTTCTTCAGGTTCGTCAAGGTAATGAAGTTGCCATAGAGAAAAGATAGCCGGTAGTCATCGTCCTTTTCCCTTAACGAGGCACGCATCCCGGCGGGCATCTGATCCTCAAAGCAAAACAGACAACGGTTGGCACAGGTCTTGACCCGATCGAAAAGGACATCGGTGAAGGTAATACCCAGTGGTTCATCGGGGTCTTTCTCCGTCTCGATCACCCACGTTTCTTCCTGTTTGCGCACCGTCAAGACCAGATCGGATACATTGGAGTAGTAGTAATAGTCAAGGATATCCCGCAACTGATGACCGTTAATGGCCACCAGTTCATCCATTGGTTCCAGGCCCAGCTCCTCAGCCAAGGAACCGGGTGCGATCTCTTTAATCTTCCCTGCCACTTTGTTTTTGGACCACCACCACGGGGTATTTGCGAGAGAATTATACCATAAGCTGTATACGAAGGCAAACCTATCTAACCTCTGCCTTCACCGCCTCCACCACCGCCACAAGACATCGAAAGGCCCGTTGGGTGCCCACCAAAACCAGGGGACGTCCCAGGAAGACCAGGCGCAACCGCCGGGACAGGTATCCACCGATCCGCATGATCAGGTTCACGCACTTTAAGGTATCCACGATGACCAGCTCCCTGTCCGCCTGTCCTCCGGCCAGGTTGTATCCGTTAATCAGGGTGGTCTCAGCGATTTTCCCCCCTCTGCCCCGTCCCAACACGTAAACCTCATGTCCCCTTTCATCTTTGCCCATGCAGTGAAGGGTACCCTGCTGGTCGTTACGATCAAAGAGGGGCAGTTGCAGAAGCTCCTGTCTGGTGGGGAGGCGGTCCGCTGGCAAGATCCCCAGGTGAATGGCGGCGGCCACAGGAGAGGAGTGGGCACCGCCAAAACAACAATAGATAATCTTCAACCATAGCCCTCCTCCTCAGTGTAGGACGATGAAGTAGGTGCCTTCCTCAAGTTCATGGACCATCCCCCCGGATACCCGACTGATGTACCGGGCAATTTCCTCCAAGGCCGCGGGGTCTTTGGCATAGAAGATGGGCGCACTGCCTCCCACCCGGTCCCTATGCAAAGTCACAATGGCGATGATTTGTTTCGTCATCCGGACGTCTCCAGACATCACAATACCCCTTTTCTAATCCACCATTAACCCGGCCTTGGCATCAAGGGGTCTGCGGACCGATGCCTCCAGGACCGGTACCCTCAGGGCCGCTTGGATCATGGCCCTTTCACTGGGGCTAGAGGGAATAATGGCAATGCCGATGGCACCGGTTTGGGCGTCCCGCCGGGCTAAGGGTAGAAACTCCGGTTCCCCAAGGTCCAACCGCAGTCCCAGTACCACCGAAAGGTCATGGATGATGGCCTGCATCTGGCCGGGGTTGGCCAGGGTAGCCTTGGCGTTAGGGTCCCGCGGGGTGATGATCACCCCCTGCCCATGGGCGAGGTACCGTTCCCGGGACTCCTTTAGCCCCACGTTCATGATCACAATGTTGTCCACCTTCAGCATCGGACCGTCAAAACTGATCTTACCCGGCCGCACCTCGGCAATGTCCCCGATCACCTTGCCCCGCATAAGTTTGTTTAGCATATACGCACTTAACATCCCCACCAAAACCGCCAGGGTAAACCGCCAGGCCGGTTCCAAAAGGAAGCCAGTCCCCAAATATCCTAGGCTTACCAAGAGGGATACAAAGATAGCCAAGTAGTTCCGGGCCTCAAAGACCCGCGCGATCCCTTCGATATAGGCGGTACCCCGCCGCACCAGCTCCGTCTCCTCCAAATTTAGCAAGGTCCTACGCTCCATCTCCCGCACATCCCGAAATTGGGTGGCAGCCAGGGCCAGAAAGGTAGCCGCGGCATAGTCCTCGCTGAGCACGGCGGGCACAGCCATGGCCCCTAGAAAGGCGGCGATGAATCCCAGGGACAGATGAATGATATACCCTTGGGGATAGCTGGGATACTGGCGGTAATCGATCCGGAGCATGTACAGCCGGGCCAGGGTCCCCATCAGGGTGGCTAAGGGTATGGAGACCAAAAAGTCCATGGGACTAATCTCGCTTAGGACCCAACCGTAGACCTGCATCTTCCAGCACCCCGTGAAAATCGCCTCTAAACATTTGCCCTACTTTCTCCTTAAACTCGTCCACAGACCCGCAGTTTAGGGCCGTAAAGGCTACCAGGCCCACCACCAACAGGATCGCCAGAAACAGCGTCGTGGCCAAAGCAGCACTGCCTATGCGCCGCAGAACACTAGGCCGACCCGTGGCAGTAAGCCCAGCAGCCACCGGGATCACCTCTGAGAAGAACCTGGCAGCGTTTTGGGCCCGTTCCAGGGAAATGGTGTGGGTGCCCATCTCCAAAAGGATGGCCTTCGGACCCAGGTCTTGGTTATAGTTCCCCTGAGCCATAAAGATACCCTCGATAATCCCCGGGTATTTCTCATCGGCCACCGCCTTGATCCGTTTGGCATACTCCAAATTGGTGGCCATATTTGGATTCTGTCGGCCCACCACAATCCGCACCTTACTTGCGGGAGTGCCGTCTATCTCTGTCGCGTAAACCTCCGGCGGTAACGCGTCCCGGTGAACGTCGATCAAAGTAGAGGGGCTGGCCTTCATCAGTTCCATGGCGGTGCGACGTGAGCGCATGTAAGCCTGGCCGTCGTGGGGGTTGTGGTTGTTCTGGGACCAGATGGCTTTATAGCCCAGCTCCTCCAGGGCATCCCGGAAGGTCCGTCCCACTTGGTAAATATCCCCCACATCCTTGGTGTACACACCACTGGTGGGCACGAAGGATTCGTCACTATGGGTGTGGTACAGGGCGACGGGCCCACTGGTCCCCATGCTGGCCGCCCATCGACCGGACAAGGCCGCAAAGACATCCTGGAAGAAGGTGGTGCCACCCACGGTGGTGAGGGAAGCGACATCCGGTAACTCGATGGTCTCAATGTATTTGCAATAGGCCACATCCTCCCCCACCTCCACCACTTCGTACATCCGGTTATCCGCGGCGATGTACTGGTCCCCTTCCACCGGCAACCGCGCCGTCAAAGTCAGGGGATTGCCCTCCTCGTCCACCAGCTGCCAATATCGACCCACAAACTCCATCCCTTCATTATCCCCAGGGGAAGTTGCTTCCACTCCACAGGGACAAAGCACAAAGACCAACACTAAGCACACAAGCAGCCACCTAGGCATCGGGTTCATCCTCCTTTGCAACCTCCTGGGCAAAGTCCTCATTGCGCAGGGGCAAGGGCGCATCCTCCCGTTCCGCCGGTCCCCCCTGTAGTCGCTCCCGGACCTCACCCACCAGTTCCGCCAGTCCCACCGCAATGACTCCCGCCAGCACCGTGGCATCATAGACACCGGCCCCACCTAGGTTCACCGTGGCCGGTACCCCTTCCACCACCGCCCGAATCAGGTGGATCACGTCCAGGGCCACAATCCCTAAGGTGGCGGCAATGAAGGCGGAACGACGGGATCGACCCGCAAGGTACCCGGAAACCCCCGCCACCAAACCAAAGAACCAGAGGGGATCCATAAAGTCCGCATCGGGTGGATCAAAGTCCGTTAGATTGGTGACGATGGTCAGAACCACCACCGTAGCAACCGTAGCCAACAGGGCCCGGATCCATTCCCTGCGCTCGTCGGCCTTGACCAACAAATAGATGGCCACCGCCACAGGGACGAGGGCACCACCCACATTCAAGCTCACCTGCAAACCCCGCCGGTACAGAGGAAGGGTCACAAAACTGGTCACCACCATCAGCCCAATGATTAGCAGGGCCTGGCGGTCATCTAGCCGCATCCGGTCCAACACCCGATGTAACAAGCCGAAATAGATGAGGACCGCCACACCAAACAAAATAATTAACCCAATGGTCAAAGGGATCACACTCCTTGCGCTCCGTATCTCTTCTTTAGAGTGTGCGCCCGATTAGGGGATTATGCAGTGGCTGCGGGCCGCTTCTTTTCCCAAGGGACGTAAGCATTTTCCGGTCCGCCTTGAACCGATAAAGAGCACTTGCTGGAAATCACCGAAAGGGATATAATCCCATCTTTTGCAGTTATAGTCAGAAACAGAGGTCTCAAACCCTTGGTACGAAAGGGTTTGCAGACCTCTGGCCATGTCGGCGTTATGTAGGGGAAAATGTCATTTTTTTACCTCGCCCAGAAT
>DUMW01000041.1 GCA_012839765.1 Bacillota bacterium | reverse complement strand
CTGGAAGCAGACGCCGCGACCTCTGTGCTGTCAGGTTCCGTGGTACGCAAGTCCTCTGCGGGATAGACCCGGATATTGCGGTACCGGGACATGCCAGTACCCGCAGGGATTAGCTTACCAATGATCACGTTTTCTTTCAACCCTACCAGACGATCTTCTTTACCCTTCAGGGCTGCATCGGTCAGTACCCGGGTAGTCTCCTGGAAGGAGGCCGCCGACAGGAAACTTTCGGTCGCCAACGAAGCCTTCGTAATACCCAACAGGGTGGGCTTGGCCGTGGCGGGTTCGCCCCCCTCGGCAGTAACCCGGGCATTCTCCTCTTCGAACTCGAACACATCCACCAGGCTGCCCGGTAACAGATCCGTGTCACCGGACTTTTCCACCTTGACCTTACGCAGCATCTGCCGAATGATGACTTCAATGTGCTTGTCGTTGATATCCACACCCTGGGACCGGTAGACATCCTGGACCTCATTGAGCAGGTACATGTAAACTGCTTCAATTCCCTTGATCCGAAGGATGTCATGGGGGTTCAAGGGACCTTCTGTTAGCTGGTCACCGGCTTCAATCCGTTGGCCATCCCGCACCTTCAACCGGGCGCCGTAGGGAATGGTATGGCTCTTTTCCTCCCCGTCATCGGTGACTACGATGACCTTCCGGGCACCCTTAGTCTCGGTGATCTTGATGGTACCGGCGACCTCGGACATGATGGCCTGACCCTTGGGCTTCCTGGCTTCGAAGAGTTCCTCCACCCGGGGCAGACCCGAGGTAATATCCTCTCCCGCGACACCTCCCGTATGGAAGGTGCGCATGGTCAACTGCGTACCCGGTTCACCAATGGACTGGGCGGCAATGATTCCCACCGCTTCCCCGACCTCCACCATATCACCGGTGGCCAGGTTCCGCCCGTAGCAACGGGCACAAACACCGTGTCTGGTCCGGCAGGTGAGAACTGACCGTATAGCGACTTTTTCGATCCCCGCATCCTCCACCAGGGTGGCCAACTCCTCATCAATGAGCCGTCCCACAGGGACGATGACTTCCCCGCTTCGCGGATCAATCACGTTTTCTGCGGCCACCCGGCCAATAATCCGCTCCCGCAAGGGTTCTACCACGTCCACGGAACCATCGGGGCTCTCATCCACGATGGCGCTGACGGAGATTCCCGCGTCCGTACCACAGTCTTCCTCCCGAACGATCACATCCTGGCTCACGTCCACCAAACGCCTGGTGAGATAGCCGGAGTCTGCGGTACGCAGTGCGGTGTCCGCCAGACCTTTCCGGGTACCGTGGGTGGAAATGAAGTACTCGATTACCGACAGTCCCTCCCGGTAATTGGAGGTGATGGGTACCTCGATGGTCCGACCGGTGGGGTCCGCCACCAGGCCGCGCATCCCCGCGAGCTGACTGAGCTGGGAGACGTTACCCCGGGCTCCTGAGATGGCGATCATGTAAACCGGGTTGAATTTGTCGAAGTTGCCGATCATGGCACTGGTAACTTCGTCCTTGGCCCGGGTCCAGATGTCCACCACCCGCTGGTAGCGCTCCTCGTTGGTCAGCAGTCCCATCCTATGCTGCTCTTCCACCAACTCCACCTCGGAGGTAGCCTTCTGCAAAATGTCTATCTTGGCGGGAGGTACTTGCAAGTCTACCACACTGATGGTGGTACCGGACTTGGTAGCATAGTGGAAGCCGGTCTCCTTAATCCGGTCTAGTACCTCGGCGGTTGTGGTGCTGCCATAGCGCCGGTACAACCGGTCGACCAGACGGCCCAACTCACCCCGGTCTACCACCCGGTCGTAGAAGCGCATGTCTTCGGGCAGGATGTCGTTGAAGATCACCCGCCCTGCGGTGGTCTCCACCATTTCCCCGTTAATACGCACCTTTACTACGGCGTGCAAGGCCACCTCCTTGCTATCGTAGGCCATGAGCAGCTCCTCCGGAGAGCAGAAGGCTCTGCCTTCACCCTTGACCCCGGGACGGACCTGGGTGAGATAGTAGCAACCGATCACCATGTCCTGGGTCGGTGTGGCCACGGGACGACCACTGGCCGGGAGAAGCAAGTTGTGACTGGCCAGCATAAGGAGTCGGGCCTCGGCCTGGGCCTCCGCAGATAGGGGTACGTGCACCGCCATCTGGTCGCCGTCAAAGTCCGCGTTGTACGCAGAACAGACCAAGGGGTGAATCTGGATGGCCCGGCCCTCTACTAGCACCGGCTCAAAGGCCTGAATTCCCAGTCGGTGTAGAGTAGGAGCACGGTTGAGTAGTACCGGATGTTCCTTGATGACCTCCTCCAATACGTCCCAGACTTCACCGCGGACCCGTTCCACCATGCGTTTGGCGCTCTTGATGTTATGGGCATAGCCCTGATCCACCAGCCGCTTCATAACGAAGGGCTTAAAGAGCTCCAGGGCCATTTCCTTAGGCAAACCACACTGGTGCATTTTCAGTTCCGGTCCTACTACAATCACAGAACGGCCGGAATAGTCGACGCGCTTACCAAGCAAGTTTTGCCGAAAACGCCCCTGTTTTCCCTTTAGCATATCGCTTAGAGATTTCAGCGGCCGATTGCCTGGTCCCGTCACTGGACGCCCCCGGCGGCCGTTGTCGATAAGGGCATCCACCGCCTCCTGGAGCATCCGTTTTTCGTTACGCACGATGATATCCGGTGCACCCAGTTCCAATAGACGCTTTAGACGATTATTCCTATTTATTACTCGGCGGTAGAGATCATTGAGATCTGACGTGGCAAACCGCCCGCCCTCCAACTGAACCATAGGCCGCAAATCCGGAGGAATGACGGGGATTACCTCCAGAATCATCCATTCCGGTCGGTTACCGGAGCGCCGGAAGGCCTCGGTCACCTCTAAGCGTCGGATCGCCCGGACTCTGCGCTGTCCAGTGCTTTCTTTGATCTCCTTGCGAAGTTCGCCAGCCAATTGCTCCAGATCGATCTTTGTTAATAGTTCCTTGATGGCCTCAGCACCCATACCGGCGCGGAAACCATTGGGATACTTGCTGGCATATTCCTTGTACTCACTTTCGCTTAGCAGCTGCTTCGGGGCTAGAGAAGTCTCACCGGGATCGATAACTACATAGGCAGCGAAGTAGAGCACCTTCTCCAAAGCCCGGGGCGACATGTCCAGCAGCAGACCCATCCGGCTAGGAATTCCCTTGAAGTACCAGATGTGGGAAACGGGCGCCGCCAGCTCAATATGCCCCATCCGTTCCCGACGGACCTTGTTCCTGGTTACTTCTACACCACAACGATCACAGACTATACCCTTATACCGCACCCGCTTGTACTTCCCGCAATGGCACTCCCAGTCCCGGGTGGGTCCAAAAATCTTTTCGCAGAACAGACCTTCCTTCTCCGGTTTCAAGGTCCGGTAATTGATGGTCTCCGGTTTTTTGACTTCTCCGTTGGACCATTGACGAATTTGCTCCGGTGAAGCGATAGAAATCCGGATCCGATCGAAGTTGTTAACATCCAGCACGGGTAAGTCCCCCCCTAAGCAACGTAAATAAGGCTGGCACAAATTCTACCGTCGGGGCCTGGGCCCCAGACATACCTACAGGTCTTGGTGGCGATCCTGCGTCTATTCCTCATCATCATCGAAGAGGGACAACAGATCCTCGTTTTCTTCCTCTTCCTCTTCTTCAGAGTCTTCCACCACATCCTCTTGGTATCCGTCCTCTCCGAGGTCTTCCAGCTCATGCAGATCGAGTCCCAATTCTCGTGCCATTTCGCCAATATCCTCGTCTTCCTTGATCTCGATTTCCTCGGCCTCTTCCGAAAGGACCCGCACATCCAAGCACAGACTCTGCAACTCCTTGATGAGTACCTTGAAGGATTCCGGTACTCCCGGCTCGGGAATGTTCTCCCCTTTGACAATGGCTTCGTAAGTCTTCACCCGGCCTGTCACGTCGTCGGATTTCACCGTCAACAGTTCCTGCAGGGTGTAAGCGGCGCCATACGCCTCCAAGGCCCAGACTTCCATCTCTCCAAACCGCTGGCCACCGAACTGAGCCTTGCCGCCCAAGGGCTGTTGGGTCACCAGGGAATAGGGCCCCGTAGAACGGGCATGGATCTTGTCGTCCACCAGGTGGGCCAGTTTCATCATATAGATATACCCTACCGTTACGGGCGAATCAAAGGGCTCGCCAGTCCGACCATCATACAGGATGGTCTTGCCGTCGCCGGATAGACCCGCTTCTTCCAGACAGGCCAATACTTCATTCTCCGATGCACCGTCAAAGACGGGCGTAGCCATCTTGATACCCAGGACCTTGGCCGCCATTCCCAAGTGGGTCTCCAGAATCTGACCCACGTTCATCCGGGAGGGCACGCCTAAGGGGTTCAACACAATCTCCACCGGTGTACCGTCGGGCAGGAAGGGCATGTCTTCCTCCGGCAGGATCCTGGCTACGACACCCTTGTTCCCGTGGCGTCCAGCCATCTTATCTCCCTCGGAGATCTTGCGCTTCTGGGCAATATACACCCGGACCAGACGATTGACTCCCGGAGCCAGCTCATCATCGTTATCTCTGGAAAACACCTTCACATCCACTACGACGCCCCCTTCGCCATGGGGCACGCGCAGGGACGTATCCCGCACTTCCCGGGCCTTTTCACCGAAGATCGCCCGTAGCAAGCGTTCTTCCGCTGTAAGCTCCGTCTCTCCCTTGGGGGTCACTTTCCCCACCAAAATATCATCAGGGCGTACTTCGGCACCGATCCGGATGATTCCCCGATCATCCAGATCCTTGAGCACATCGTCCCCCACGTTCGGGATGTCCCGGGTGATCTCTTCGGGACCCAGCTTGGTATCCCGGGCTTGACATTCATATTCTTCAATATGGATAGAAGTAAAAACATCTTCTTTTACTAATTTCTCGCTCAGTAGGATCGCGTCTTCGTAGTTATATCCTTCCCAGGGAACGAAGGCCACCAGGACGTTCCGACCCAATGCCAGCTCGCCCTGCTCGGTGGAAGGCCCATCCGCGATCACTTGACCCTTTTCCACCCGCTGCCCCTTCTGCACCAAGGGTCGTTGGTTGATGCAGGTACCTTGGTTCGACCGTTCAAACTTCTGAAGCTTGTACCGGTCTACGGCTCCCGTATCCGTTTCGATGACGATCTCCGCAGCGGTCACCCGTCTGACCGTTCCGCTGTGCTTGGCCAAAAGCACTACACCCGAATCCACCGCCGCCTTGTATTCCATCCCGGTCCCCACCAGGGGTGACTCGGGCCGCAAAAGAGGGACAGCCTGGCGCTGCATGTTAGATCCCATCAGGGCACGGCTGGGGTCGTCGTTCTCCAGGAAGGGAATCAGGGCCGTGGCCACACTGACCAATTGCTTGGGTGAAACGTCAATGTAGTCCACCTCTTCCCGGGGTACCACGATGATCTGGTCTTTGTAACGGACGGTCATACGCTCGTTTACGAGGTAACCATTATCGTCTAGGGGCTCATTGGCCTGGGCAATCACGTATTTATCCTCTTCATCAGCGGTCAAATACTCGATCTGATCCGTAACCCGACCATTTTCCACCCGCCGGTAGGGGGTTTCAATGAACCCGAAGTCGTTCACCCGGGCGTAGGTACACAGAGAGTTGATCAGACCAATATTGGGTCCTTCCGGGGTCTCAATGGGACAAATGCGTCCGTAGTGGGAATGGTGTACGTCACGCACTTCGAAACCAGCCCGGTCACGGCTGAGACCTCCCGGCCCCAGGGCACTGAGGCGGCGCTTGTGGGTCAGCTCCGTTAGCGGGTTAGTTTGATCCATGAATTGGCTAAGCTGGCTACTGCCGAAGAATTCCTTCACCGCGGCCACCACAGGCCGAATATTGATGAGAGCCTGGGGTGTCACCACTTCCGCGTCCTGAATCGTCATCCGTTCCCGGACCACCCGTTCCATCCGGGAAAGGCCAATGCGGAACTGGTTTTGGAGCAGCTCACCCACCGATTTCAGTCGGCGGTTACCCAAATGGTCGATATCGTCGATCTGACCAATACCGTGCATCAAACAGACGATATAGTTCACAGTGGCCACGATATCTGAAGGAGTGATGGTCCGCTCCTCAATATCTGGAGAATTGGGAATGACTTTCACTTGCTCCCCGTCAACTCCGGTGATATAGACATGGGATATATCCGCACTGTTCAGCTGTTCCAGAATGTCCCGGGTAACTTTGATCCCCGCCTTCACCACGACCTCTCCGCTACGCCGGTCCACCACGTCCTGGGCCAAGCGTTGGCCCAGAATCCGCTCTCCCAAACAAAGCTTCTTGTTAACCTTGTACCGGCCCACCGCGGCCAAATCATAACGTTTGGGCTCATAGAATAACGTTTCAAACAACGAAAGGGCACTCTCCGGGGTGGGTGGCTCACCGGGGCGCAACCGTTTGTAGATCTCTACGAGGGCCTCTTCTTGGGTCTCGGTGTTATCCCTCTCGATAGTATTGCGGATGTATATATCATTGTCGAACAGTTCGAGAATCTTTGCGTTGGAACCGAAACCAGCGGCCCGCAGCAATACGGTGGCGGGCAATTTTCGCGTCCGGTCGATACGAACGTAGATCACGTCGTTTTTGTCTGTCTCAAACTCAAGCCATGCTCCCCGATTGGGAATGATACTGCCGGTATATAAATATTTACCCGAAGTGTCCTGTTCTTGGTTGAAATACACTCCGGGAGAACGCACCAGCTGGCTTACAATCACCCGTTCGGCTCCATTAATAATGAAGGTACCCTTTTCGGTCATCAGGGGGAAATCCCCCATAAACACTTCTTGCTCTTTGATTTCACCGGTCTCCTTGTTGATCAGCCGCACACGTGCACGCATGGAAGCGGAGTAGGTAGCGTCCCTTTCCTTGCACTCCTCAACGCTATACTTGGGTTCCCCCAATTCGTAGTCCACAAACTCAAGCACCAGATTCCCCGTGAAGTCCTGAATGGGTGAGATGTCCGCAAACATCTCCACCAGTCCCTCTTCCAAGAACCACTCGTAGGACTTGCGCTGAATCTCGATGAGATTTGGCATGTCCAGAATCTCTTCAATCTTGCCAAAGGAACGCCGGGTCGTGTCTCCAAACTTGATCTCTACAGCCATGTCAAATCACCCTCGCTTCCCAGTGATATATACCTCTCACAAAGGCGGACCAACATCACACCAGTCCCAGGTTCACCAGATTCCTCCAGAACAAAAAGCGAAAACCCACCAGCATGTAGAATTTCCGCTTGATAGCAACTCTATACTTTTGACACCTTGGGAAACCCCGACTTGTTCGCCAGTCATTGCCAGGTTTATCGAAAAAAAACTAAAGCACCTTGCAGGAAAAACGGTCTCATCGAAGAAGTAATTATATATGAGTGGTTGCACATGTACTGCAATCTCCCAAAAAAGGGCGCAACGAGCCCCGGAAATCAGATAACACTTTAGAATGATACCATAGAGGATTGTGGAATGTCAACCGGATATTTGTCGCCTTTTTGAGACCAGGAGTGCAAGAAATATCCTCTGCTTGCCTTTTGTGCCAGTTCCTCTTGATAGGTCGCAAAAAAAAGGGAGGGTTTTGAACAAGCCCTCCCTCTTTTCTTGTTCTTCTGTACTACTTCAGCTCCACCTGGCCGCCAACTTCCTCGATCTTGGCCTTAATGTCCTCGGCTTCTTCCTTGGAGACGCCTTCCTTAATGGGTTTCGGAGCCTCGTCCACTAGAGCCTTGGCTTCCTTCAGGCCCAGACCGGTGAGCTCGCGGACAACCTTGATCACTTGGATCTTCTTATCGCCGGCGCTGGTGAGAATCACATCAAATTCGGTCTTCTCTTCCGCCGCAGCCTCAGCAGCCGCAGGAACACCAGGCACAGCCGCCACAGCCATGGGAGCAGCAGCGCTTACACCAAACTTCTCCTCGATCGCCTTTACCAACTCTGCCAATTCAAGAACAGTCATATTTTCAATAGCCGTCAGGATATCCTCTTTAGTCATTTCACAGATTCCTCCTTTGAAATTCATTAGCTAGCCGCATCGGCTTTCTGCTGTCGCACTGCTTCCAGTGCATATGCCAATCCGCGGATAATTCCGCTGAGCGCGGTAACAAATCCGGTTACCGGGGACATAAATCCATATGCCACCTGAGCCAGCAACACTTCGCGGGACGGTAGCTTCGCCAGCGCCTCAACTCCGGCTTGGTCAACCACCTTACCTTCCACGACCCCGGCCTTGATCTCGAGGTTTGCGTGTTCCCTGGCAAATTCGGTCAAGATCCTCGCTGCGGCCACAGGGTCCTCGTAGGAAAAGGCCAAGGCCGTTGGACCAGCCAAATACCCGTCGAGCCCCTCCACCGCGGCATCCTTCGCGGCCAGCCGGGTCAAGGTATTCTTAGCCACCCTATACTCTACCCCGGCACCACGGAGCTGGCGACGCAACTCGGTCACCTCAGCCACAGTCAAGCCCCGGTAGTCCGTTAGGACTACACTGCTCGCCCGTTCAAACTTCTCCCTCAACTCCTGTACCACGGCGACTTTCTCTGCCCTTGCCATCAGGTCACCCCCCTTGACTATAATCGGGCAACAAAAAAAGCGCGATCACCACAGACAGATCCCGCTTTGCATCTTCTCGACTAATCAGCCTCGGCAGGCATTCACTTTAAGCCAAGTACTGGCACCTGCTGTCTGTGGCATAAACCATCTATCCGATTTTTGTTGCTCTCTTAGCTCACTATCACTATCTCTCTACGAACTCTGCGAGCACCACATGGGGATCGATCTTTACCCCTGGGCCCATGGTGGAGGACATTACAACCTTCTTCAGATAGGTCCCCTTCGCAGCTGCCGGTTTCGCCCGCACAACTGCAGTAATCAAGGTCTTAAAGTTTTCCACCAGTTTCTCGTCCTCGAAGGAAACCTTGCCGATCGCCACGTGCATGGTACCGGCCCTAGTTACCCGGTATTCCACTTTTCCAGCCTTGAATTCCTGCACCGCCCGGGCAATGTCCATGGTCACCGTTCCCGCCTTGGGATTAGGCATCAAACCACGCGGTCCTAGGATCCGACCCAGTTTACCTACAATCCCCATCATGTCCGGTGTGGCAATGGCCACATCGAAGTTCATGTTGCCTGCTTCCACCTGCTGGGCCAAATCCTCAGCACCAACGATGTCCGCACCGGCGTTCTCAGCTTCTTTCGCCTTTTCGCCCTTCGCAAAGACCGCCACCCGCACCTGTCGACCGGTACCGTGGGGCAAAACCACTGTACCACGGACTTGCTGATCCGCATGACGGGGATCCACGCCTAGTTCAAGAGCCAAGTCTACGGTCTCGTCAAACTTTGCGGTGCTGATCCGTTTAATCAGGGCAATAGCCTCGTCGGGCCGATAGAGCTTTGTTCTGTCCACTTGCTTTGCTGCTTCAACATACTTCTTACCACGTTTTGGCACTTTTCTTCCTCCCTTGTGGTGATAGCGAAAGTTACCTTTCTCCCACAAATCTTGGCTCACTAACCAACCACTTTGATTCCCATGCTGCGGGCCGTCCCTGCCACGATCTTGATGGCCGCATCAATATCAGCTGCGTTCAAGTCTGGCATCTTAAGCTCCGCGATCTCCCGGACCTGAGCCATGGTCACCGTGGCAGCATCCAAGTTCTGTGGCGTGCCTGAACCTTTCTCAATACCTGCGGCCTTCTTCAGCAATACAGCTGCAGGCGGTGTCTTCGTGATAAAGGTAAAGGACCTATCCTCATAGATACTGATCACTACAGGAATGATCATCCCTGCCTGATCCGCAGTCCGGGCGTTAAAGCTCTTACAAAACTCCATGATGTTCACACCGTGTTGGCCCAACGCAGGACCCACCGGCGGAGCAGGAGTCGCTTTACCCGCAGGAACCTGAAGCTTGACAACCGCTGCCAGTTTCTTAGCCACCATTCCACCCCCTACACAACAAATCTAGAGCTTCTGGACCTGGTCAAAGTTCAACTCTACGGGTGTCTCCCGACCAAACATCGAGACAGCCACCCGCAACTTGCCCTTCTCCAGATTCACTTCTTCCACCCTGCCGGAGAAGTTCACGAAGGGCCCATCTATTACTTTGACCCGTTGTCCAACTTCGTACGCAACCTTCCGTTGCTTCTCGCCCATACCCACTTGTTTGAGTATGGCTTCCACTTCCTCATCCTTAAGGGGCACGGGTCTCGAACCGGAGCCGACAAATCCGGTCACCCCAGGTGTATTCCGTACCACATACCAAGAATCATCAGTCATGATCATCTCGACTAGTACGTACCCGGGGAAGATCTTTTTCTCGACGACTCGCTTCTTGCCATCTTTGAAATCTAACTGCTCTTCGGTGGGCACAAGAACCCGAAAAATCTGGTCTCCCATACCCATGGACTCAACGCGTCGCTCGAGATTTGTCTTCACCTTGTTTTCGTATCCCGAATATGTGTGGATCACATACCACTGTTTACCGCTAACCATGCGGACGGAGACCCACTTGTCTCCTTACCCCCCCAAGGTTCGTAGTAACTGTAAAATCTGCGCAATTACAAGATCAGACACACCGATGAAGATCGCCACGAGAACTACGGTGAAGATCACCACTCCCGTGAACTTCAGCAACTCTTGGCGATTCGGCCAGACGACTTTGCGTACCTCGCCCCTTACTTCCCGGAAGAACCGTCTCACCCGGTTCCAGGCACCCTCGTTAGTTTTCGGTGCAGTTGCCATGGCTTATCCCTCCGTCGAATTACCGAGCCCTGTTACCGGGTTTCCTTGTGCTCGGTGTGCTTCCGGCAGAACTTGCAATACTTTTTCAGCACCAGCCGGTCGGGAGTATTTCTCTTGTTCTTCATCGTCCTGTAATTGCGATTCTTGCACTCGCCACATTCCAGGTTGATAGCTTCCCGGACCATATTGACACCTCCATCACATTCAGACCCATGCATCTCCCTTAAGCACACTGTTGTGCATAATAGAGAGATTATCATATCTGCCCTGGCCTGTCAACCCTAGGCATCCTCTGGCTTTATCCACCTCAGCAAGCATTGCCACGGGTGCTCAACGAAACAGCAGGGCCATTCGAAAGACTACAAACTTGTTAGGCTCCAAGGGGCTTTCTGCTGCGTACAACGCGACCCAAT